>UWYT01000275.1 GCA_900608495.1 Olavius algarvensis spirochete endosymbiont
AGGCGGTGGAAGTAGCGGCAACGAAAACAATGGAGGCGGTGGAAGTAGCGACAACGAAGACAATGGAGGCGGTGGAAGTAGCGACAACGATGGTGGTGGTGACTCAGGGGGCGGGGGCTATTCCGGTGGAACACCTGGTCCAATTTATTATCCTGGTCTTTACCCTGGTTATGGTGAGGATTTTCCCCCTGGTTTTCGTGACCCCCCTGGTTCAGACTCAGCCGGCTCGCCTCCCAACGGCAACGAAAACAATGGAGGCGGTG
>UWYT01000193.1 GCA_900608495.1 Olavius algarvensis spirochete endosymbiont
GAAGAAAGTGGGGCCAAAAACTCAAAAAGAGATAAAGCCAAAAAAACACATATATCAGGAAGAGGCGCTGCAAAACACCACCAGAACCTATCAGAGATACCTGAAACTTCAAGGCCGCAGCACGAAAAATTTCCGCCATGCCTTTGGCTACCTATTTCGCTTTCTTGGCAACTACAGTGAACTCCACTACCTAAGCTACAATCAGGCTCAAAGCTTCCAAAGCTACCTGATAGAAGAACACCGTCAGCTTTCGCCCGCCTCAGTTAGCAACATCATAGGTGTTGTATCTGGCTTTTATGACTACCAGAAGCAACAAGGAATGATTGCCAATAACCCCTTTGCACTGATAGATAGAATAAAAGTTCCCCAGAAACTCCCCTCTTGGATTCCAAACGAAAAAGAAATGGCCAGGCTGCTTGAAGCCCTGGGCCACTTTGCCAATGGGAAAAACCTAAGAGCGTATAAGCGAGACTACAAAGCGCACATACTCTGCGAGCTGCTCTATTCCACCGGCATGAGAATAAGTGAAGCAGCGGAGCTTCGGCTAGAAGATATAAACCTGGAAGATGCCACCCTGTTAATCCACGATGTAAAAACCCGCAGCCAGAGAACAGGCTTCTTAAACGACTATGTGCGCCGTATCTTACAAATCTACATACAGGAGTTTAGAAACACAACAGGGCAGATCCCAGGCGCCTGTTTGGCAGCAAAAGAAACCTGAAACCATGGCTGAATGCTATCTTGAAGGAAGAATGCCAGGAACTTGGAATGATGCAAATCACCACACATCACTTCCGCCATGCCTTTGGATACCACATGCTACGTGCAGGCTGCGCCATTCGAAGCATCCAGGCCTTTCTAGGTCACCAAAGGCTAAATAGCACCGGAGTATACACCAAGGTAGACAAGCAGGCCCTGCGCAACATATTGGATCGCCACCACCCACGAAGTGGCCACACATGAACTTTGCCAGCCTGAAGCTATCCTATAGCTACTATCTTAAAGGCTTGGGAGAAGGGCAAACAGGCAGGAAAATAGCACTCCTGGAGCGCTTTCAAAACTATCTCAACTTTAGCCGCCGGAGAGATCTTAGAGAAGTAAGCCAGTCTGACATCCTGGGCTTCTTTGAAGCATTGGAAAACCAGGGGCTAAGCCCAAACACCTTGAACAATTATGCAAGCATCCTCAGGCGTCTATTTGTATGGCTCTACAAAAACAACCTGATTCTAAGTTACAGCGCCGAACTGGTGCCCAGGATGAAAACAGAGAAAACCCACAAAGCAATCTTTAGCCGGAAGGAAATGGAACTATTCCTTGAAAGCATAGAAAGCCCTTTAAGAGACCGTTGCTACTTCGAACTACTCTATTCATCGGGCCTAAGATGCTCTGAGGCCATCAGTCTTTTTTGGGAAGATATACAACTAAAGGAACGCATTTTGAAAGTTAGCCAGGGCAAAGGCGGGCGCCAGAGGTATATACCCTTTTCTTACCAGGCGGCAAGGATATTGAAGCTGTGGAAGGATGCCAGCTTCCACATAACCGGCAAGTGGGTATTTCCAGGAGAAAAAGGAAGCCACCTTGTGGAAAACACCATGAGGGGAAGATTCAGAAACCATCTGAAGGCAGCCGGAATAAAGAAAAAGGGCCTGAGCATCCATTCAATCCGCCATAGCTGCGCCACCCATCTACTGGAAGGCGGAGCAGACATACGCTATGTATCAGAGCTTTTAGGCCATAGCAGCTTGGAAAGCACAGTGGGCTACACACACAGAAGCCAGGAGAGCCAAAGACGACACTACCGTATGTACCACCCAAGAGAGAACGGCTATGACAAAGAAGTGGATGAGGCCTACAAAAATGAACTGGAGAGGCTGAGAGGTAAGTTTCAACAACGAGAAGGATTTGTAGAACGATATACAAAAAAGTACTGAAACCTTGCTAATTGGCAGCTAGTGCATATACTTAAGTAGAAGGGTGATGGAGTTGTAAGTACAAATGCGGGAGAGGCCTGGAAGGCACTTAGAAGCCAAAAAAGGGTCGAGTTGGCATTTCACCTCAAAGGAGCTCGATGAGGAGACTGGCCTCTACTACTACGGGGCACGCT
>UWYT01000254.1 GCA_900608495.1 Olavius algarvensis spirochete endosymbiont
TCCATCCAGTATGGCCTCATAGAGGCCCCTCTCAGGTTCATTCTCGAAGAAGCTCCTGGTAAGATTAGCCTGGCCGTCGGAGTCGATTAGAAGCACCCTCTCACCTGCATGGGCTAGATAGCAGCCAAGCTCCCGGGTGAGCGTGGTCTTACCAACCCCACCTTTCTGATTGCACATGGCTATGACTTTCATCTAAGAGCCTCCCGTAAGTCCCACCTCTCCCGTGGGAGCGGTGGAGGCATCCTCGATGGCCTTCCTCTTGTACTCCCTCTTAACCCTGCCGGTCTGGCTTGCAAGCTCGCCGTAGCTGCGGCGAAAGCCAAGCAGGTTCACCTGGGCCCTGCCTGAGAAGAAGTTGATCTGGAGTTCTTCTAATCCAACATCGCTGTAAAAGAAGTCGCAGA
>UWYT01000082.1 GCA_900608495.1 Olavius algarvensis spirochete endosymbiont
AAGCCATACCATAGCATCAACTACATCACCGCTCACGACGGGTTTACCCTCGCCGATTTAGTATCCTACGAGAAAAAACATAACCAGGCAAATGGTGAAGAAAACCGCGATGGCAGCAACAACAACATAAGCAAAAATTGGGGAATTGAAGGACCCACGAAAAACCGAAAAATAAACCAAATCCGCAGCCGAATGATTCACAACTTCCTAGGCACCCTCCTCCTCTCGAGCGGCACACCGATGCTTCTCGGAGGCGATGAATTTCACCGTACCCAAAATGGAAACAACAACGCCTACTGCCAAAACAATCCGATTAGCTGGCTTGATTATTCACTGATTAAACGCCATCCCGACACTCATCGCTTTGTGCGACTCCTGATAGGCTTTCGCAACGCCCATCCCGCACTCCAACGCCAAGATTTTTTCAAAGGCCGCGATTTCAGCAACAACGAAGTACCCGACATAGGTTGGTTTTGCGAAAACGGAAAGCCGATGAACTGGAACAGAGCCGAAAACATACTCGGGCTTCGAATCGATGGAAGCCGCAAGGAAATCCATGCCGAAGCTGATGATGTCGACATCTGTATGTTCTTCAATGCCACGAAAAAGGCTATACGCTTCCTAATTCCACAACCGCATGAAGGACAAATCTGGGTTCGCGTGGTTGATACCGCCCAATCCAGCCCGAAAGATATACTCGAACCAGGGCAGGAACAAGCCGTCGGTGATGCCACTCATTATCGTCTGCAAGCTCATTCCCTGGTGGTGCTCATCGGCATCAGCGTCTAGGAGACTCTATCGGGAAAGCGTCTTCGAACAGCACGCGGATTTCGTCAATATCGTTGGTAACATTGAAACCAGCACGCCTCATTTCGTCCATGCTCAAAGATAGCCAATGTCCAAAGGAACCCTTCGTTCTGCTAGTTGGATCCATTGACTTCGTATCTCCATAATTTTGCAGTCTCGCTGTTTGCATCAGAATTTCCGTAGCTCCCCATACATCCAAGGCAACAGGATCCCGACTGGCCGCAATTATTCCTGCTAAATCCGCATTCTCATAAGGAGTTGAAGGACCATTTTTCGGTCTTGCATTCACCCAAATTGCATCAAGAATGTTCAAATCGGGCATTCGGGTTTGCGCCATCTGAGTTCCCATTCCCCCTGTTCCTACTTTCCTATGAGCATTATGCTTTGTAAGTCTATTGGAAACTACACCCATATAATGCTTTACCGCACCCGTTGCCCCATAAATGAAATGGCTTTTGAGAACGGGTACATTGATTATTTTCAGACGGCTCGAATCATATACACTTCCATCCCATATACCCTTGGCAAAGCTCACCTTCGTGCCATATTCAGTTGCAAATTTAGGATAGCTGACAATAATACCAGTCTTGCTTGAAGGCATATCGGCTACAATGTAACCATCTCGATCGTCCCCATCGGCGTATTCTTCTACCTTTGTCAGTGTGATGGCGTCCCAAAGATATGTTGACACCCGATACTGCTTTGAGAACCTGCGCTCCACATCCACATAGGATAAGGATTTGTCTGTCGCATTGTTTTTCTCCCAATCAAGCCTGCCCCCATCCCCATCCGAACCATATTGAGCCTGGCCATTATCCGCAATGACTATCTCACCTCTAAAGCCATCTGGGTGCATAACTATGCCCTTCACAATGGCCGCTACCAAATCGCTGTTCGTGCCACCTCTGGAATCCCATTGAGAATTTACCTTGATAATTACCACATCGTTATGGGCGACAATCCCAGGAACTTCGTCTCGAGCATAAAAGTTTTGGCCATCCTGCTCCATCAGCTCGATAAGTCGAGCAAAGCCTGTCCCGGCATCTGTCCCGGCCCGGTTGGCATATACAGTGGAAGCTCTCAAACCAGCTGCCTCTCGTGTTTCAATCACCAGATTCATCTCTCCCATTGATGCTCCAGTCCCGAACCGGGTAAGCGAATTGGCAACGATCGGGGCATTGGTAGTAAAATATATGATTCCCACACTCACAAAGACGCAGATGAGCCACAGGAAACGCCTGCCGGCTCGGCTAATACCAGCTAAGGGAACGAAAACCGTACTGAGCCAAAGGACCGCATTTGCCGAAGCCATCCGCTGACAGGGATAAGTCGACCTAGACGGTTTTGGTCCGCTCCTTATGAAAAACCAAAGCAGGCTGGCAAAACCTATAAGAAACCATCCAAATCGCGAAGTCCACCATTTCTCCAAGCTCAAGATTTTCCTGCGCATAACTTCATTATACACCATATTATTACTAGAATCCAATAAAAAACCGTTTATGCTGAAAAATACCGTTCTATACGCCAAAGAATTCATCCACGCCAGCCGTGTATTCTCCCTAAGCTTGGCTATTGCCTCCACCAGCATGGGAATAATTGCCTCCTGGCACGATGGCTCCCTGGCCGCACTTGAAACGCCCAAGGTAGTTTTACTCATCCTGCTAATTACTGTGGCCGGACTTGCAGCCCAATTAGGTGCAAATCTAATTAATGACTATTTTGAAGGATCGTTCAAATACGAAAATCCTGCAGTGCCCTCGGCGGTTACAGTGCGATTTCTAAAGAAGGATAGAACTCCCTTTGATGTTTTTGTGTTTCTATCAGGTATAGCGGCACTCGGTTTAGCCGGTTTAATCGGGCTCTATCTGACATACATCAGCTCGTGGCCAATGCTCCTAATCGGTTTATTGGGATTGGTGGGTTCTTACGGTTATACAGGAGAGCCCATCGTTTACAAAAACAAGGGTCTCGGGGCAATTCTCTCCTTCATACTTATGGGGCCGCTGATGAATCTAGGAGCATACTATCCAATTGCCAAAAACTTCAGCTGGAATCCAATACTTTTTGGCTTGCCGCTGTCTCTACTAATTCCCGCCCTGATGATTAGCAACGAGATGAGAGATTTAGAAGAGGATAGCAGGATCAACATTGGATCACTGAGCAATAGGATCGGGCATCGATGGGCACTCTTCCTCTATGACTCCTTACTAGTCTGTAGTCTAATTGCCATAGTCGCTCTCGTAGTACTGAAACTCTACCCTGTACAGAGCCTTCTCAGCTTATTGTTTCTGCCAGTCGCCTTCAAAGCCCGGCGCAGAGTAGCTCGACATGAGGGTCCAGGAATCCGCCTAACGAATCTGCTGCATCAGTGCTTGTTCCTAACTCTGGCCATTACATTTTTCCTAGCCAAGCTGCATCTCACCGCTATCGTTGACACTTAGAGGTGTATTGCAGAAAGGACAACTAAGTCGTCCTGGCTTTGCCGCCTCCAGCTTCCTGAAACAAACAGGGCAGGTTATCGTAACAGGGAATACATCAATCGGAGAAGATTCAATATTCACACTGCGCAGCGCCTCCTCCCGCGTAGTACAGAAATGAAAGAAAGAAGCGAAACCAAGAAGTTTGAAGACTTCAAAAATCTTCTTGGGTATCCCGAAGATAACCAGTGATCCGTCCCTCTTTCGAACCGCTCTCAGCAGAGCAGCAAAAGCGCCAATTCCCGCACTAGTCATGTAGGTAGTTTCAGTTGCGTCAATAACAATGTTTACATAACCTCCGTCTATAACCTTTGAAATCTGAATCCTGAAAAAATCCGAATTGTAAGTATCGAGCATACCAGTAAGATGGATTATCACCACATCTCCCGCGCCAACTTCCTCAGGGATTAGTTTAAAATCCGGATGTTCACCGAGGGTAAAATTAAAGTTTTCCGTTTTCATCATCATTCAACTCCTGATAATGAATAATCCGGCAAGCTTCGTGCCAGGAAGCTTATCTATATATGAAATAAGTAATTATCCTATTTTTTGTCTCACTTTGGACGCTCTGGAAAAGGATGAATAATAGATAAGCCGGAATCTATCACTGAGATTTAAATATTTATCCACAAAACAATTAGAGGATAGAAAGGCTGAAATGCGCTATGCAAAACGGATAGTATGGAATCTTCACGAACGAGAAACTCACTAACTTGGGAGCAAATTCTATATGAATGAGATAACTGGATTAAGCTTGAGTTGATTCGTCAACGGCATTCGGTTCCAACTGAGAAATCTCATCAATGATGAATGGACACCCGCATTCCAGGTTTTTAGACGTCTATAGGCGTGAAGTCATAGGCTTGTACATCGAATAGACCTCGAACGGTTAGTTTTAAGTTGGGAATTACAGGCAGAGCCAGGAAGCTCAATGGCATAAAGGGGTCCAATTCCTCAGGGACGCCAAGTTTCCCATGGGCCAAATCGATTAATTCGTTAAGCTTCTTGGCTGTAATATCGCTTGCTTCGTCGGTCATCAGACCACCAAGCGGCATAGGTAAGACGCCAAGCAACTGTCCGCCTGTGGCCGCGAGCGAGATACCGCCGCCGGATGCTTCAAGAGCATATAGCGCCGCTAACATCGCCGCATCATCATCACCCACGCAGATTAAGTTATGGGAGTCGTGCGCAATACTGCTTGCAATCGCACCGCCGGAGAGACCATATCCCTTAAGAATACCTAAACCAATGCGTCCACTGGCTTTATGCCGCTCAACCAAGGCCAACTTCAACAAATCTGATTCAGCCACAAACAAACCCCTTTCA
Organism: Olavius algarvensis spirochete endosymbiont; assembly: GCA_900608495.1. Taxonomy (GTDB): domain Bacteria; phylum Spirochaetota; class Spirochaetia; order DSM-2461; family DSM-2461; genus UBA2779. The sequence goes on from UWYT01000082.1 coordinate 4,611, forward strand.
TTCACCGAAACCTCTAACACAGAGTTCTCGGTAATAAGGCTGCCAGCTACCAGGGATATTACTCTTGCCCGCTTTGATTTCAGTTTCAACTCCAAGCCAGAAGAATCCAATCTGGCAATTCGCACTGTATCTCGCACGGGTCGGTTGTCAGATTGGGGCAGTTTACAGGTTAGTTTTCCACCCTCCGCAACCAATTTCCCTCCTTGATAAACCATATCCACAGTGAAGTCTGCGAGTTCGCCTTTCAGCACCACCATATCCGCACGGCGATTAGGACAAAGGGCTCCTCTGTCCTCCAGACCGAAAGTTTCGGCACCATTCAGGGTTGCCAAGCGAATTGCCTCCACTGGTGGCACACCATGATGAATAGCTTCCCGTACATTGAAATCGATATGCCCCTCCGTCAAGATATCGCTTGGAAGTTTATCGTCCGTACAAAATGCACATCTCCGCCCCGCTCCGCCTCCAATGCCATTTATAAGATTCACAAGATCCCGCGTGGCAGTTCCCTCTCGTATAAGAATGCGCATCCCCATGCGAAGCTTTTCGTTCATTTCTTCGATATCAGTACACTCATGATCGGTTCCGATACCCGCAACGCTGTAAGCGGCTAGTTCACTTCCGCTCATCTTCGGGCTATGCCCATCGATCCGTTTACCGGCCAGATGTGCCATAGCTACTTTTTCCACTATGCTCTTTTCTGCTGCCGCCACCGCCGAATAATCCATCACTTCACCCAAACCAAGCACTCTCGGATGTCCGATGAGGATTTTCAAGTCGGATGCCGTCAACTCGGCTCCAGAATCCTCAAATTTCGTCGCCGGTACGCATGAGGGTAGCATTAGAAAAATCGACTGGGGTAAGTTCTCCGAAACTTCCAGCATCCAGCGAATCCCAGCAATACCCCGAACATTTGCAATCTCATGGGGATCGGCAATCACCGTAGTGGTGCCCCTCGGCACCGTTAAATCCACAAAACCGCCAGGCCCCTGCAAGGAGCTTTCAATATGAACATGAGCATCGATTAGCCCTGGAACAACAATCCTGTTGTTCAAATCCTCTTCCACTAAACCATGATAACCCTTACCAATAGCAACAATTCGCTCGCCTCTTATCGCTAAGTCGCCCGGAATAAGAGCGCCGGTAAAAACATCAAGGATTCTGCCCTTACTCAGCACCAAATCCGCAGGACTTCTACCCGAAGCCACTTCAATATCTGCTAAAATATTATCAACCATACTAGGAAGGTTATTGTAAATCGAGAACTGCCAGATTTCAAGGGAAAAGTTTCAATCTAGAGCGCCAGGCTTCCTAAAAAGACTTCTATTACTGAAATAGTCTGTCTTGGATCGGCAGCCCTTATAATAGCCAGTTTAAAGAGATATGCCTGGATTAAATCAAGGATTTGCATCGCAGTGGCGCCGACTTGAATCGAGCGAAGTTCTCCCCTCTCAACACCTTCCCGAAGCATTCTTCTAAATAAGTGATCAAGTTTCAAGGTTCGCCGGCGAATTATTTCAGGAAAATTTTTACCCTCGTGTCTCTTTTGAACGAGATAATCACCCAGGCTGGCAATGAAATCTCGATTCAACCAGCTCTTAAAAACAATGTTTCCAACAATTTTTCGGATATGAACAAGCACTGGGCCGGACAATTCTGCCTCATCCTTGTAATCCAAGAACATCTCATCCGTATAGTATTTAATTGCATAGGTAAAAATCTCTTCCTTGTCCCGAAAATACAAATACAAGGAAGGCCTCGAAATATTGCAGGTTATGGCTAGATCGGACAGGTTTGTGTTCCGGTAACCCTTCTGAGCGAAAAGCTTAAAAGCCCGTCGAAGAATCACTTTTCTTCTCAGTTCATGATTGATAGCCTTTGGCATGCCGGCGTCTATTTCACACTAATAAACAAAACTTGCCCATGTGTCAGCCCATGGGATTGACATCAGCGCCATAATCCACACTGGGCCAGTCAAACCCATGCAAGCGCATAAAATCCTCCCTGAAACCTTTTATATCTGTTAGCGATTCAAGGTTCTCGTTATTAATCTTGTCCCACCTGGCTCCAATTAAATCCTGAACATCCTTTCTCATCTCCCAGTCATCCATGTGAACTAGTCCATTTTCATCCCTCAACGTACCATTTGGACCATATATTTTGGTTCTTAGCATGCGATACATCTGCTCAATACAGCCCTCGTGAATGCCCTTTTCCTTCATAATCTTATAAAGTAGAGAGATGTAAAGAGGTACAACCGGGATTACAGAACTCGCTCGGGTAACCAGGGCCTTGTTCACAGATACAAATGCCTCACCACCGATAGATTTCAACATTGAATCTAAGGCGCCAGCGGTTTTCTCCAAATTTTCTTTAGCGGATCCTATCGTACCCGACCGATAAATCGCATAAGTGATTTCCGGCCCAATGTACGAGTAAGCGATGCTTTTTGCCCCCTCCGCCAGAACATTGGCTTCCAAAAGAGCGTTAATCCAAAGCATCCAATCTCCGCCTCCCATAACTTTAACCGTATTTAACTCCTCCTCCTCAGTAGCGGCTTCTATACTAACCTCGGCAACCGTTTTTCTAATGAAATCCACTGATTTCGCAGTGTAAGTTTTCCCCAGAGGCTTGAGCACCGACTTGTAGATTTCATTGCTATTCGGGTCTTTGCGCGCAGGAGAGGCAAGGGAGTACACCACCAAGTCCACCTGGCCGAACAGCTCACGAATCTTATCAATCACTGTCAACCGAGTTTCATGGGCGAAAGCATCCGCGTTCAAACTCTCCGCAATAAGGCCTTCCTTCTTGGCTGCCTCATCGAAGTACATGTTGCTATACCAGCCCGGGCTCGCCGGTTTTTTCTCCGTGGGCACCCTCTCAAGGGAAATATTTATGGTGCCGGCGCAACCTCCAAACGCGGACGAAATGCGAGTTGCAAGTCCATAGCCAGTCGAGCCACCCAAAACCAGCACTCGCTTGGGCATAGTAATTTCACCTGCCTCCTTGACATATTCAATCTGTTGCTCCAGAGCTTTTTTCAAACCGAGGGGATGAGCGCTAAGGCAGACCCCGCCAATAATCTTGGGTTCGATAAGCATATTCTAATTCCTCCCCTTTCCTGGACCCAGCAGGCATAGCCATGAGGCCTCAGCCGCTAATTCTTTTCCAACATAAGCCTTGCCGCTCTGACGGATTCCGCGTGCGCTAATCTGAACATTTTGAATCTCAAAGCGCACCTCATCACCTGGCAACACCTGTTTCCGAAATTTAACCTTGTCTACCGTAGCCAGGAAAAAAAGCTTATCGCCAAGAATACCAGATTGGGCAACGCCCGCTCCTCCGCACTGAGCCATGGATTCCACCAGCACAACTCCGGGTACAACAGGATAGTCAGGAAAATGCCCCATGAAGAAATAATCCTCATTCGTGTATTTGCGAGTTCCAACGACGTGCTTGTCGCTAACTTCATCCAACTTGTCGACATATAAAAAAGGCGGCCTGTGGGGTAGTAAATCCTCAATGTTCTTGAATGCCATTTTTGTTACTCCTTGAACTTTTTAAATATCAACGCGCCATTATGGCCGCCAAAACCCAAATTATCCGACATAACCGCCTCCAGTGAAGCCTTTCTACCCACGTGGGGAACATAATCCAAATCGCAGCCTTCATCGGGATTATTCAGGTTGATCGTAGGAGGGATGAAACCCTCGCGAAGGGCCATAATACTGATTATCGCCTCCAGGCCACCCGCACCACCAATCAGATGTGCCGTCATTGATTTTGTCGATGAAATGGGCATTTTATAGGCATGGCTACCGAAGGCCTTCTTAATTGCAATGGTTTCAAGCGGATCGTTGGTGGGAGTAGAGGTGCCATGTGCGTTGAGGTAATCAATCTGCGAGGGTTCCATCACGGCATCTTTCAAAGCCCATATCATCGCTCTCGCAGGTCCAATACCCTTCGCATCCGGACTAGTAAGGTGATATGCGTCGCAGCTGCCTCCATATCCAGCCACTTCCGCGTAGATTCTTGCTTTTCGATTAAGAGCGTGCTGTTTCTCTTCAAGTACCAGAATGCCAGCTCCTTCACCCATTACGAAACCATCCCTACCCTTGTCGAAGGGGCGACTTGCAATGCTTGGCCTGTCGTTGTATTTGGTGGAAAGAGCCGTGAGTTTTATGAAACAGGATATACCAAAGGGTGTAACCGCTGCCTCCATACCGCCGCTTATGGCAACATCTATCTGCCCAACTCTAATCGAGTTGAGCGCTGTCCCGATGGCATCGGTAGCCGATGTGCAGGCAGTCACCACCGTATAACAAGGTCCAAAAAAGCTGTGGCGGATAGCAATATTTGCAGCGCCCTCATTAATAATCAATTTGGGGATGGTCATCGGAGAAACCCCTCGGGGACCCTGGGATATCAACTGTCGTACGCCTAATTCAGCCACCTCAAACCCGCCAATTCCATTCCCCAGGATTATGCCCACCCGCTCCGGATCCACGCCGTCCTTACTCAAACTTGCATCCTCTATAGCCTGCGCCGCTCCGGCGAGCGCAAACTGTGAAAAACGGCCAAGTTTTCGCACCTCTTTTTTGTCAATCCAAACTGTCGGATCGAAATCTTTCACCTCGCCGGCGATTTTGCAAGTATATTCCCCGGTGTCGAAGGACTTGATGGTATCGATACCACTTCTACCGGCACTCAGCGCCTTCCAGGTATCCTCAACACCATGTCCAAGTGGATTAACTGTCCCAAGTCCGGTTACGACAACTTGTTTCCTCTCCATTACATCACCAATCCCCCATCTACCCTGATTACCTGTCCTGTAACATAGGAAGATAAATCGCTAGCAAGGTAGAGCACTGTATTGGCAACGTCCTCAGCCACTCCCATTCGCCCCAAAGGAATTGCCTTGGCATATTCGGTTTTAACTTCGTCAGACAGTTTATCGGTCATTGCGGTAGCAATGAAACCCGGAGCAACAGCATTTACCCTCACGTGTCTTTTAGCCGTTTCCTTTGCCAGGCTCTTTGTGAAGCCTATTAAACCGGCCTTGGACGCCGAATAATTGGTTTGACCCGCGTTACCCATCTGCCCCACAACCGAAACCATGTTGATGATACTGCCCGATTTCTGCTTCAGGGCCATAAAGGCCGATACCTCGCGCGCCACAAGGAAGGCACCGGTTAAATTTACTTTTATCACCGATTCCCACTGCTCCAGCGGCATTCGGAAAACCATCCCATCGCGCGTAATCCCGGCGTTGTTTACAAGAACATCCAGCTTGCCATCCGCGCAAACCTTTTTAACCAACGCCACCACCTTTTCCTCCACCGTAATATCTGCGGAATGAAATATCACCGGCTCGCGTCCTGCTCGCTCCATCTCAGCCTTGAATGGACTCTCGTTGAAATCACAATAATGAACCGACGCGCCCTCTCTCAAACATTTCATGATAATTTCTTTACCAATGCCCTGAGCTCCGCCGGTTACAAGAACTTTTTTTCCTTCAAGCAACATGAATCGTCACTCCCATACAATGAACTTCGCGGTTAAACTCGCTCCCGGGAGCGATGCCTAGACTAGCTACCATACTATGTAATTTCCCCCATAAGTCAGTCCGCTCCCGAAACCGACAGTGATTATTTTCATACCCTTCTTCAAAATGCCCTTACTGTTCATTTCCGCCAGAGCGATCGGTATCGAAGCAGAAGAGGTATTTGCATACTCATCTATATTCAAATAATACTTTTCGAGTGGAATATTTGCCCGTTTGGATGCGGCATGAATTATTCGATAGTTCGCCTGGTGAGGAACAATGTAATCAATATCTGCACTAGTCAGTGAATTTCGAAGCATCAAATCTCTCACTACCTCCACATTCACCTTTACTGCGAAGTTATATACTCGCTGTCCATCCATGTTCAGGTAGAGTTCCGACTCCGTGGTTTCTCCCAATTTGAAGGGTGTGGAAGTGCCTCCAGTCGGCATATAGAGAGCATCGGCGCCGCTTCCATCAGTTCGCATTATGCTGTCCACGATGTTCTCGTCTCTTTCTCCGCTCCTTAGGATTGCAGCTCCCGCGCCATCTCCAAAGAGAACCGCGGTACTTCGGTCTTCCCAATCTATTATCGCGGAGAGCTTTTCCGCACCGATAACCAGCCCTGTTGTTACAGTACCGCTTAGGATCAGGGAACGCCCCAGTACAAGGCCATAAATAAATCCGGTGCAGGCGGCTTTGATATCGAACGAGCAAATATTTCCGGCCCCAAGTTCGTATTGTACCAGATTTGCGGTGGCCGGAAAATCACGGTAATCCGGTGTAATAGTGGCAACGATGATGAAATCCAATTCTTTTTCACTTACGTTGGCATTCTCCATTGCCATCCTAGCCGCCTGAATTGCCATGTATGAGCAAGTCTCCTCATCGGAGGCGATATGCCTGTTGCTAATTCCGGTATGTGAACGTATCCATTCATCAGAGGTATCGAGGTTTCTCGAAAGTTCATCGTTGCCTACTCGCCGAGGGGGAATATAACTCCCTACCGATACGATTCCTGCTGTCATAGGTACTCCAGAAGTGGATTATTTACATATTCGCGAATTCTGTCAATATTGACATCAAGTCGGCGAAATGAATAGTATTCATGACACATTGTATACCTCGAGAAGGAAAAGCGAATCCATGAATCAGAAACAGATTTTTGAACTAATGGAAAAATTCAAAGAGTGCAAGCTGGGATCCCTTAAATTGGAATTCGAAGGATTTAAGATTTCTCTTAGAAGCGATAGATCGAATTTAGCGCCAAAGCAGAACACAGCCGCACCCACCTATTCACATGAGAAACCACAGGTAACCACAGCGGTGCACGATTCCGAAAACAAACACAGTACAGGAAAAGATGACAGCGAGACTGTCAACGCACCAATCGTAGGTTCCTTCTATCGATCACCCGGTCCAGATTCACCGCCCTTTGTGGAGGAAGGTTCTGTGATTGACGCTGGCGATTCCATGTGCATCATCGAAGCTATGAAAATAATGAATAAACTGGAGGCCGAATTTGCCTGCGAAATTGTTCGGATACTGGCGGAAAACGGTCAGATGGTTGAATACGGAGAACCGCTTTTCGAGGTGCGCAGAACGTGATCCGTTCCCTGATGATTGCAAACAGAGGTGAAATAGCTGTCAGAATCATTCGAACCTGTCAGGAAATGGGACTGCGGTCGGTGGCCGTTTTTTCCCAGGCGGATGCAGATGCTCTCCATGTGAAAATGGCTGATCAGGCTGTCTGCATCGGGCCGCCTCCCTCGGCACAGAGCTATCTGAATCAGAACGCCCTGTTAACCGCCGCGATGTCCACCAACTGCGACGCCATCCATCCCGGTGTTGGTTTTCTGTCCGAGAATGCAGAATTCGCGGCCGCCGTGAGGAAATCCGGCCTCATATTCATCGGAGCTGAACCAGGTACAATCAAACTCTTAGGCAACAAAATTCAAGCTCGTGAAATAGCCTGCTCAGCAGGACTCCCCATTACACCCGGCAGCGACGGACCAGTCGAAAATATAGATGAGGCAATCAGAATTGCCACGGAGATTGACACACCTCTGATAGTTAAGGCCGCTGCTGGCGGAGGGGGTAGGGGTATGAGAATCATTCGCAACCAGGTGGAATTGGAAGAAAACATCCGAATTGCCTCCGCCGAGGCTCTTAGCTTTTTCTCCGACGGAACAATATTCCTTGAGCGTTATCTTGAAAACCCTCGCCATGTTGAGATTCAAGTGCTCTCAGATGGTAGAAACGAGGTAATCTACCTCGGAGAACGAGATTGTACGGTGCAAAAAAAATATCAAAAACTGCTGGAAGAGAGCCCTTCTTCGGCTGTCAACGATGAATTACGTGAAATCATGCGAAAGGATGTTCTACGCCTCTTCAAGAAACTGAACTACGCGGGCGCTGCAACTGTTGAATTTCTCGTGGAAGACAACAAGCATTATTTTATGGAAGTAAACACGCGAATTCAAGTGGAACACCCGGTTACCGAATTGATAACGGGTGTGGACCTGATCAGAGAGCAGATTTTAGCCTGCAGCGAAGGTAAGATGGATATTTCCCAAGAATCTATTGCTATCAATGGCTACGCGCTTGAAGCGCGAATCAATGCGCTGACACCTGGAACGGTTAGTGATTTTGTCCCACCTGGCGGGCCCTTTGTAAGGACAGACAGCTTCCTGTATCCAGGCTATAAGGTTTCTCCTCACTATGATTCAATGATAGCGAAAATCCTTGTATGGGCCCCTGACAGGAAACGGGGACTTGCCCGGATGTCTAGAGCTCTACGGGAAACCAGAATCGAGGGAATCAGGACAAATATAGCGGAACAGTTTATCCTGCTTGAATCGCCCCAGTTTCGCAGCGGCCATTTCGGAAGCGGACTTTACGAGAAACTAATTGAAACGGAGTAGTCTTCCACAGACTCGCATGAAGCTAGTAAAAATGATGGAGTAACTAGAGTGATAGAATTCGGCCGTAAAAAGAAAAAGAACCGTGGTCAGTTACCCAAAGCCTTCGCTCTGCTTACGGATGAACTATGTCAGGAATGTCACAGCGAAATCAAACGAAATAGCCTAATCAGAAATTTCCAGGTTTGCCCCGAATGTGGCTTCCACATGCCCATGCATCCCTACGATCGCATCAGCACTCTGGTGGATAAGGACAGCTTCATTGAATTCTCGCAAGATCTCACCAGCCAAAATCCAATCAAGTTAAATGGTTACGAAGAAAAGCTTGACCAAGCCCGAGGCAAGGCGGGTCTAAACGACGCTGTTGTGACAGGAATTGGAACAATCGAAGGCCACAGGGCCGTACTCGGTGTTATGTCGTTTCAATTTCTAGGTGGTAGTATGGGTTCCGTTGTGGGCGAAAAAATAACCCGTGCGATACTAAGGGGTGCCAAAGACAGTACCCCGGTGATTCTGATAACCTCCTCGGGAGGCGCACGAATGCAGGAAGGCATCTTCTCTTTGATGCAAATGGCGAAAACTTCAAATGCGGCTGCTTTGTTAAGCGGACTCAGCATAGCACTTTTTATCGTACTGACACATCCCACCACAGGAGGGGTCACTGCAAGTTTCGCTATGCTAGGCGACGTAATCATTGCAGAGCCCAAAGCATTAATTGGTTTTGCAGGCCCACGAGTTATAGAGGGCACATTGAAAAAGAAGCTTCCAAAGGAATTCCAGCGCTCAGAGTTTCAGCAGGAGAAGGGTTTTGTAGATATGATTGTTCCGAGAGAAAGATTGAAGAAAACACTTAGCTTTCTGCTGAAAACCCATCAAGTGGAATATGGCATAATGCGGAAATAAGGAATAATGCGGAGAGATTTAATATGGATGAGTTGTCGATAGAGAACAAAATCGAAGAAATAAGGGTGCTCGCGAAGAAAGAGAATATCGATATCTCCCGCGAGTTAGACGGTCTGAAATCCAAATACACATCCAAAACAGATGATACCTGGGACAAGGTTCAGTTGGCCAGACGCATAGATAGGCCCAATACGCTGGATTATATCAGCCTGATCTGTGATGACTTTGTCGAACTCCATGGCGATCGACATTTTGGTGATGATCCAGCCATAATTGGTGGAATAGGTATTATTGAGGACAAACCCATCACCTTTATTGGCCATCAGCGAGGCCATAACATGAAAGAAAACATCGCTCGGAATTACGGCTGGGCCTATCCCGAGGGCTATCGAAAGGCGCTGCGTTTGGCAAAACAAGCAGAGAAATTTAACCGTCCGGTGGTTACTTTCATCGACACCGCCGGAGCCTATCCCGGCATCCACTCCGAAGAACGTGGTATTGGCGAAGCGATTGCTGTCAACCTCAAGGAATTCAGTGTGCTGAAATCGCCAATAATCTGTTTCATAATCGGCGAAGGCGGCTCCGGCGGTGCACTTGCCATCGGCGTTGGCGACAAATTCTACATGCTTGAAAATTCAATTTATTCGGTTATCAGTCCCGAGGGCTTTGCCTCGATTCTTCTTCGCGATGCCGAACGTGCCAAGGAAGCAGCCGAGATACTGAAGGTAAGCGCCCAGAATGTGAAAGATTTTGGCATAATACACGGCATCATTCCAGAAGCTCCTGGCGGCGCACACATAAACCCTAAGTTCAGTGCCAATGAAATCAAGCATACAATAATCAAAGATCTCAAAATTCTCATGACCAAGACGCCTGAACAGCTCGTTCGTTATCGTTCAAAAAAAATCCGTGAAATCAGCCACGTGAATGAAAACAATGCACAGGATCTTTTCGGCATATTTTCAAAAGTCTTCAATCGCAGCTCTAGCTGATTGATTCCTAAACGTCCCGAAACTCAACCCTGCTAACCCACAATTAGCCGATTCATAATGCTACACAGTCCGCATTTCCAGGCGCAAGGCCGCTTTGAAACACATTTCCCGACACAATTAACATGAATTGGGTATTTTTGATCCATATTGGTTTATCGCTCGTCCCACTGCCTCATAACTACCCGACAATCTGCGTCTTTCGCCAATCGCTGGAAGTTTAATACATTGTGCAAGGTGCATATGAAACTCATATATGTCTACTAATCTTTTGTATAGTAATACTTTAACTCAAATCCGCCAAAAAGGTTAAATTTTTGGCACGAAAGGTGCGTATATATCTTTGTCGAATTGATTAGACAAGGAGGATATTATGAATTATTTAACTAACAGAACGCCACTTGGCTTACTTGACGAGATGGATTGCTTTTTTAACCGGATTTACGATGTCGATTTTGCTCAAGTTGGTTTCGGCGTCGATATCTCGGAAACAAAAAATGCCTATGTGATTAAAGGCAATCTTCCGGGGTTCTCGGCAGAGGACGTGGACGTGAGAATTGAAGGAAATCTTCTGGTAATTGAGACAAAAGTTCTTGAGGATGCTGAAAAGAAAAACGATGATACAACTTGGCATTACCGGGAGAGAAGGCAGAGGCATATGAAGCGAAGCTTTGTGCTCCCCGAGAAAGTTGACAAAAACCAGATTGAAGCCGCCATGAAAAACGGAGTTCTTTCGGTAACCTTGAATAAGTCACCTGAATCAAGTCCCATGTCTATCACCGTAAGAAGTGAATAACTATGTATAAACCGCCGAAGTATCTTTGTTTAGATTCTCGGCGGTTTTTGTTTTTGTCGTGGTTGGAATCATGGTGTATACTAATAGGGTTATGAACCGGCAAAAACTTTTTATGACCATAGGGATGCTTGTTTGTGCAACCATACCCTTGAGTGCGACAAATCTTAAGGTCGATTTTTTGGATGGTAAACTTGAATATCGCGAAAAACAGGGTGATTGGCAACAATTATACATTGGAGATGTCATCCCGAAGGACTGCTCTATTCGTCTATCCAATCATGGTTTTGCAGAGCTTACCACCGACGGCAGGAGAGTGACGCTCACGCAAGCAGGCATTTACGCCAGTTTCGAACTCATTGGCAATAACCCGAAGAAGGGCAATCTCCGCCAGATTATTGGTTCCAAATTCTCAACTTTGATTATCAGAAATCCCAATGATACACATAATACCGCTGCAGCAGTCCGCGCAGCGGCGCTAGATTCCGACGATTTCATCACTTGGGAAGATGAATCTGCGAATTACCTCGAGGATGGGCTCGGGTTAATGGAAGCCGGCGATTTCATTGGCGCTCGGGAGACTTTCAAAAAGGGCTCGCTATGGGAATCAGGGGCCGCTCAACGAGAGTGTATTTTCCGTCATGGCATTGCCGAACAAATACTTGGCAATCCTAAACTGGCTCGAAAGGCTCTGATGGCTGTTAATCCTACTGAAGATGATTCCTTTCTTGGCGAATACACGATTATGATGGCAATAATGTACCTTGAGAGTATGGAGTATGAGCAGGCCGACAAGACAATCTCGAACTACCTGCTTACGAACCCAAGCGATGAGGATGCGACTCAGGCAGCATGGCTGCTTTCGGCTTATAGCCTGGCTGGACTAGGAGAGGATAGCGAGGTGAGCTTGAAAAAGGCAATCGAATTAGGCCCCGGGAACGAAATCGGTATGGCAGCGGCAGATATGCTTAAATAGACCAGCATTTAAAGAAAAGAAGCTGAATAAACCAGCGATTGAATGTGGTTCAAGCCGAGAGGGAAAACGAGCCAGCATTCCTACTGACTGCTTTTAAGTATGCAACGAAGTAAAACGTCAGCACCTCTAACGCAGTCATCCCATGCTGTGTTCTCAACCTCGACATGACTTCGCCCCCCGATGCTCGGTACAAAGATCATCGCACCCCGAGTTACCTTGTTTATCTCGCTCATATCATGTCCGGCGCCTGACAACATGCGAAGGCTGCCAATACCAAGTTCTTCGGCGGATTCCAACACCAGATCCACCAATTTCTGATCGAAAGACGCAGATTCTACCTTCCAAAATTCTTCGCTTCGAATCTGACATCCCAGCCGCTCGGCAATAATCTCGAACTCTCTTTTCATTAACTGCCAAGCTCTAAGTGCGTGATTATCGTCCCAGCTTCTGATATCCACGGTAAAATGCACCCTGCTGGGAATGATGTTGCGGCTATTCGGGTAGTTCTGTATCTCGCCGACAGTTGCAACCATATCGCCCATTTGATGGGCCACTTTGTTGACCGTTTGACACATCTCGCTAAAAGCCAGGAGAGCATCGTTCCTGCCTTCCATCGGGGTGGGTCCAACCTGATTAGCGGTACCCTCCAAGTAAACATCATACCAATGCAAGCAAAGTATTCCCCTTGGTGCGCCAATCTGCTTCTTCATTTTCCAAAGAATCGGACCCTGTTCGATGTGCAATTCGTAGGCAGTCTCGATATTCCACTTCCTATGATCGCAAGGAAAATCCCCCATGTAGCCTATACGAGCTAGTTCTTCGCCAAAAACCGTTTTTCCATCGCGATCCTTTCTCCCATAAGCCCACTCTTTGGTGATATTCCCTGCCCAAACTCCCGAACCCATGCAGGCAGGGGCGAACCATCCCCCCTCCTCGTTTGTCCAGTTAACCACTATGAAATCTCTCTCGAGCTCAATGCCGGCATCATTTATACTTCGCATCGCCTCGAGAGCTCCTAGAACACCGAGGATGCCATCGAAACGACCACCAGGTTTCTGAGTATCCAGATGGGAACCCGCCATAACCGCGCCGCGTTTCCTATCCCTACCTGGACGAACGGCAAACATATTGCCCATTTCGTCGATTATCAGTTCACATCCAGTTTCCCTAACCCATTTAGTAAATATATCGCGCATCCTCTTATCCTCATCCGTTGCCGCACAACGCTGGATGCCGTTGTTCTTCGTACCACCGATTCTAGAGGAAATTTCGATAGTTGTGCGCAGTCTATCCCCATCGACGTGCAAATGTTCCAGTTGGGCATTCCTAATCATTTGAAGTCTTCACAATCATTGGAAATCCGTACCGATCAAAGTACTCTCCCCATTTCCGTCCTGGAAATGAATTTACCGAAGCCCGCCTCCCCCAACCACTCCCCATCTTCCACAAGCAACCGACCTCGAACAAAAACCTGAACCGGCCAACCTTTCACTTCTAATCCCTCATAGACGTTGTAATCAACATTCATATGATGAGTGCCAGCGCTGATTTTGTGCTTCTTATTTGGATCGAAAAGCACTATATCTGCGTCAGAACCAACAGAAATAGTACCTTTTCTTGGATATAAACCAAAAATCTTAGCCGCATTCGTAGATGCTAAGGCTACAAAACGCTCCGGGCCAATAAGACCGCTATTAACCCCTACGTGCCAAAGTACTGTAAACCGGTCCTCTATGCCGGGGACACCGTTGGGAACCTTGGCCCAGGAAGACCTTCCAAGTTCCTTACCCGCAAATCGACCCTTTTTAGTTCCATCGAACCAGAACGGGCAATGATCCGTGGCCACTGTTTGTATTGTTCCATCGGCAAGACATTCATGAATTATACTTTGGTCCCAGGCCGTCTTGGGCGGCGGTGAACAGATGTATTTTGCGCCCTCAAAACCGCCGGTTTCTATGGCCTTATCGGTCAACGTAAGATACTGAGAACAAGTTTCGGCCATTACAGGCAAACCTTTCAAGCGTCCGCGGCGTACTGCCTGTAAGCCCTGCCCCGAAGCCACATGGACTATGTAGAGGGGAGAACCTGTTATTTCCACAAAATCTACGGCCCTGCTCATGGCTTCGGCTTCTATCACTGCTGAATGGGCCACATTGTGATACTTCATATCGTTTTTCCCCTCAGCCAGTAGTTTCTCGCTAATCAGAGCAACCGCATCGCCATTCTCAGCGTGAACCAAAGTGAGTATCCCTACCTCACCAGCAACTCCCAAAATCTTGAGAAATGTCGTGTCATCCATCTGAAATACGTTCTTATAGGCTAAAAACACCTTTATGCTCGAAACTCCCTCCCTATTCAGCCTGGGAATTTCGGCAATCGTTTCATCCGTGGGGTCAGCAACAGAGATATGGAAGGAATAATCTATAACTGCCTTACCCTCTGCCTTCGCCTTCCAGGTTCTTATGCCATCAATCAAACTTTCACCCTTTCTCTGAATGGCAAAGTCAATATGAGTGGTAGTGCCGCCAAAGGCAGCGGCTTTATGTCCGGTAAAAAAATCGTCGGTAGACCTCGTTCCACCGAATGGCATATCCAGATGGGTGTGGGGATCGATACCTCCAGGCATTACAAGAAGACCTCTGGCATCGATAACCTTATCATCCAGACGCCTCCGCCCGCTCAACTTGCCAATGGCCGCGATTTTCTCGTCCTCTACCAGAACATCGGCGGCAACAGTATCTCCCGCTCCAACAATAGTTCCACCTTGAATAATAGTCCGCATAAGCCCTCCTAATGCCCATTGCCCAAGTTCAGTATGTTATATACTAACCATCTTAGGAAGGCACAATTCCTTGGTGCTCAGAATAATCCCCTTATCGCGGGTTGTTTTGGGTCTGGCTTTTTCCAGCTGCGGTTTGCTGAAGATATGCGGGCTAATTGGCTGCCGATTGAGCTCTGGTTGGGGTGAGCGGAAAATCGCTGATGCTACTTGCTTGATAGCATACCGACATTCAAACACTGGCCACTGAGAAATATTGTTAAAATCGTAAGAATGTGCTAACAATGCACCCATGGTCAAGATGATAAATCGCCATTGGCAGCAGGTTGCCCATCATAAGTCTATGATCTATTCGTTTGTAGTCCTCTA
>UWYT01000053.1 GCA_900608495.1 Olavius algarvensis spirochete endosymbiont
CTGGTATGCCTATGTGAGCAACAACCCCGTGAAGTATGTCGACCCGACGGGGATGTGGGAATTCAAGGCTGGAATTGGAGCGGGAGCGGCATTCAAATTTCGAGTATATACAGATAATCAAGGAAACTGGGATGTAGACGTTGCTGCAGGTGCTGGATTTGGGGGAGTACTTTCTCTAGATCTCGGTGCGAAAGAGGTGGAACCAGATAAACCTTCTGTAGAATTGTCATTTACTGGAGATGTCAAATTTTTGGGCTTAGAACTTTCGCTGACACTTGATCATGTTAGAGAACAAGATTCATCAGGTGAATGGGTATCCCAATCAGATATCAAAGCCTCTGTTCCAGATAACTTGGGTGGATCCGCGTATATCGAATATGATATTCAGGAAGGCCCCGATTCAGGTTTTGAAATGAACCCAGGTGTTGGTGTTGAAAAAATGTTTTTTTACGGAGTCGGGGATAATCTTGATGAATGGTAAGGACAACCTCATCTCGGAAGATATCATTTTCCCCTTTTCGATAGTTATTTTCTCCGTTATTCTCTCGTTCATAGTATTTAAGCTTACAAAGAAGTATCGTGTGAACAAACAAACAGCCCCTGTTCTTTTAGGGCAAAAAAAACTCTTTCCCTTTACCTATATGTGTAGCGATTTTAATATATTCCTTTGGTTTTTTTTGCCAGTTCACTTCTTGATTCTTAGTATAGCAGGTTATTTTTATTTAGGATTGGGTTATATACACCTAGCGTTAGTAGTCTTAGAACTGGCGATTAGTATATTTTCAGTCTTTTTTCCACTATCATTCATGCTCAGGAATTTAGATTTAAAAATGTTTTCAATATTCAGAAGAATACCGATAGCGGTTCGAATAGTTTTAACAATCTTGATGCTTTTTGCTAGCGGGGCCATTCGTAGTTACAATATTGTTTATTAGTATCAGAAAGTCTGAGCATCCCTTAGGCCGTCCTCCGTCTTTCATGGAGTTCTACTTGAGAGCCCTCTAAGTGCGCCATCGAAGATGAGGCGCTATAAGGGACGGAACTCATCTAGTGGTCAATCTAGCGCGGACCCTGCCGAGTTCGAGCTTATAAGCCGATTGATGCGGAGGGGAAGCCTCGGGCGAGCTACTCTGTCATCGAGGCTGTTAACTGGTATTCCTATGTGGGCAACAACCCAGTGGTTAGAATTGACCCAGAGGGTTTGGATGATGTTGTTATCCAAATTGAAGGTGAAATAGCGTTAGAATTAGGATTTGATCTTTCTGATGGCTTGGTTTTTGATACCGACAATCCAGAGGAATTTGGGATTATTGGAACTGTGGGTGCTGCTCTAGGTGCAACTGCGAGGATTGCCAATAGGAATTGCGTGGTTTTCTGGAGTAGCAGAAGGAACTGGGTTCAATGTGGATGTGAATGCGGGGTCCTATTCTCATTTAGTATCTACACCGATGAGAAAGGCGACATATATGGGTTGTGAGTTTCTATTGGGGTAGGTTTAGGAGTGAGCCGGGGTGCTGTTACCAAGAGTGGTACTCTGCCATTTATTGATTTAGCCAATGCAGCAGCCATGGCTGTATTAGAAGGCATTAATGAAGAAGTACAATTTTGATTATGAAGCGGAGATAGATTGGAAATGAAAAATCTGCGAAGGAAATTTCTTTTATGGCAGTGTGTGTTTTTACCTTTAGGGGGATTCAGTATCTTTTTTCTCATCATTGGGTTAGATTTGGGGAAAAATCCTTTTGAGTCTTGTCTAATAGCGATGTCTTTTCTTTTATGGGGGGTTTTTGTCATTTTGGAGTTAATAAATATCAAATGTCCCAAGTGCAATGTAAATCTTATACCGTCTCCAATTGAGATGTTTGCCCCAAAGAACTTGAAATGGGCATTTAAGTTTGGTCCGCCGAAAAAGTGCAGGATCTGCAATTATGATTTGACAACTCATTCTAGTG
>UWYT01000108.1 GCA_900608495.1 Olavius algarvensis spirochete endosymbiont
CCGCGGCAAGTGAATGAAGCCGAGCATATTCGTTATTGTGGATCGCCCATCCCCTTGAGCTACGGCGAAGCGGACCAGGAAAAAACTGTCAGCATTGTCGAGTTTGACGATACGAGGCCCAGTATAAATATGATTCCCATCCCCCGCTTCCAGCCCCTGGAAAGAATTGCCGGATCGCTCGATGAGATTACTTCGCGCCTGAATCAGTTATGCAGGGACAAAAGCAATGCGTGGCTGGAGATAGAATATACGGGTGTTGGACCTGCAGGAAACTTGCGGGAAACTGTCAATGAGTCGATTGCAAGCTCATCAATGGAAATTGGGCGGATAAAGAACAAAACTGTTCTCAACAGGGTTCTAACTTCGATTCAGGATGAAGAAATGCTTGAAAATATTGATGTCCACCGGGTGTTTGAGAGCTGTTTGGAAACCATTTTGCCTCATGAACGAAATGGCTTGCGGGCTTCGTACAAAGAAATTCTTCAACTCTTAAGTGAGAAGGATCCCCGAGCGGACTGAAGTGGAACGCAATGAAGATACTTGAGCTTCGGTTTAAAAATCTCAATTCGCTCTATGGCGAGTGGCTCATCGATTTCACTAATCCGGACTATCTCTCGAGCGGCATTTTTGCCTTGACAGGACCAACCGGTGCCGGGAAAACAACAGTTCTGGACGCCATTTGCCTGGCTCTCTACGGCGCAACACCTCGGTTGGGTAAACTGACAAAAAACAGCAATGAGCTAATGTCCAGACAAACCGGCGATTGCTATTCGGAATTGCTTTTTGAATCTCAAGCCGGCAGATATCGCTGTAACTGGAGCCAGCATCGGGCTAGATACAAGGCAGATGGCAAACTCCTGGATGCAAAGCACGAGATAAGCGATGTGAATTCCGGGCAGCTTATCGAAACAAAGAAATCCCTGGTTCAACATATCATCCAGGAAAAAACTGGAATGGATTTTGAACGCTTCACTAGATCCATACTGCTTGCTCAAGGCGATTTCGATGCCTTCTTGAAGGCTGATGCGGAGCAGAAATCAAAAATACTTGAGCAGATTACCGGCACAGAGATATATTCGGAGATTTCCCGCTGCGTCCACGGGAAGCGAAGAGAAGAGCATGAAAAACTAAGCATTCTAAAAGCTGAAATTTCCGGCATAGCGGTTATGGAGCCACAGCAGGAAAAAGAGATTCTGAACTCTTTGGAAAACGAGAGGAAATTGGAGATTGAACTCTCCGCAAAATCCAGCAAAGCCAATGCCGATCTTGCCCGCCTGGTCAGCATCAATGGCCTTGAAAAAAGCATATTCTTTCTCTCCGACGAAATTGAAAAACTGGAACTTGAAAATCAGGCTTTCGCTTCGGATCGAAAACGCCTCGCCCTGTCAAGGAAGGCGGCCGAACTGAATGGCGACTATGCAAACTTGTTAGCCGTAAGAAGACAGCAGGAAGCTGATACAAGTGCTCTGGAAAATGCACTAAATAACCTGCCGAAACTTCAGCATGCCTGCAATCAAAGCGAGATTGATTGGAATTCTGCCCAGGAAAAAGTTCAAACCGCCAGAGAGCGGCTGCAGGAAGCCACACCTTCAATGAAGAGAACACGCGCTCTCGATCTGAAAATTGCAGAAATGAAAAAGCATATAAAAACATACATAAGCGACTGTGAAAAGGATGAAAAACTGTTGAAACTCGAGGGGCAGCTGAAAGCTCAGGAATTGAATAGACATGTTGGGGCAGATAAATCCCTGGAAGCTCTTCTGATATATCTAATGAAAAATTCCGCGGATGAATGCCTGATCAGCAGCCTCGCGGCCATTGAATCACAGTTCGAGAGCTTTCATACACTGCAAAAAGAAATTGAAAGAGAAGGAGAGAAAGAACAGAAACTCAGAGAGGAGCTTAAGGAAAAGGATAAAAAACTGGAACAGAATAGCAGATTGGTAAGGATGCAAAAACAAGCGCTGGATGATATTCATCATAAGCTCGATGAATCAGGCGCAGAACTGAAAGGAACGCTCAAAGATAAAAAACTTCGTGAATATCACTCAGAGAAGGAAGCCCGACTTCGCAAGGCGGCTTATCTGGCAAGAATTGAAGAATTGGAGCATCAGCGTACACAGCTTGAAGATGGAAAACCTTGCCCCCTCTGTGGAGCTAAGGAACATCCCTTTGCAAAAGGAAAAACGCCTGAGCCCAGCGGGCTCGAAAAGGAAATAACCAGACTTACGGAAATTATAAACAGTGCGGAAAAGTGGGAATCCAGAATCAAATTGCTCAAAGTGGGCGAAGCGGAGGCTCGGAGAAGTCTTACCGAAAGTGAAAAACTGGAGATATCGATTAGCAAGGATAGAAAATCACTCCAGGGAAATCTCGCGGGATTGAACGATCGTTCAAATAGAACTAGGGATAGTCTCACTACTCTGAGCAGAAGCATATTGCTTGGCATTGTCGAAATTCCAGACTCTGGTTCTGGCCCTTTGCTGGCTTCGCTGCAACAACGCCGGAGAAAATGGCTGGATTCACTTGAAAGAAAGGCTGGTTTGGAAAAGGAAATCGCCAAAATAGATGGCGAGATTCAAAGGCTGGATGCCGTATCTGAAACTAGAACAATTGAACTGAAAAAGAAAAAAAGAGAACTGGAGAAATATCAAAGCGAATACCAATCCGCCTGCAATGAACGTCAGGAACTCTTTGGCGATAAAGACGTAGAGGCTGAAGAACTTCAATTGAACGGGGCAATCAGAAATGCCGAGTTCAGGAAAGAAAAACTTCGAAGCGCAAACCATTCGGCCAGGGAAAAACTTGCTGCCGTTAACGACAGTATTGCCTTGTCTGAAAAAAACCTAGCCAAACGAGCTTCCGAAATAGCGGCATTGGAATCCCATTTCAATGAAATCTTGTTGCACGCGGGGTTCACAAGCGAGCTGGATTTCCAAAATTCGCGCTTGACAGGCGATGAACGCGATATGCTGAGGTCTAAAGAAAAAAAACTCGACGATCAACTCACGGAACTGCGAGTCAAAAAAAAGGATCGCGAAGCTCAGCTGGAACTTGAAACACCAAAAACAACGGCTACGCTTGAAGAAATGCAGGTGCTGAGAAAAAAACTCGAAGAATTACTAAAAGAAAAGCGCAGGCAACTCGCCGAACTGAAATCCAGGCTGGCCGGAAATGACGCTGCAAAAAAACGTGTTGAAGAGAAAAAAACAATCATTGAAACACAAGAGCTTGAATGCAATCGCTGGGAAAAATTGCACGGACTGATTGGCTCCGCAGACGGTAAAAAATATCGGAATTTTGCACAGGGTCTCACCTTTGAATTGTTGCTCTCCCACGCTAACCGACAGCTTGCAAAACTTAGCGACCGCTATTTGTTGATTCGAGATAAGGAACTTCCGCTCGCCATGAACGTTATAGACTGTTATCAGGCAGATGAAATTAGACCGGTTAAAAACCTCTCAGGTGGCGAAAGCTTCATCGCAAGCTTAGCACTCGCTCTCGGACTCTCAAAAATGTCCAGCCGAAAAGTCCGTGTCGATTCCCTGTTCCTGGATGAAGGTTTTGGCACTCTGGACGATGATAGCCTTGAAACAGCCCTGGAAACTGTCTCCGGGCTCAGACAAGATGGAAAACTGATTGGCGTCATCTCCCACCTCCCTCAACTGAAAGAATGCATCAGTACCAGGATAACGGTTACGCCGCTATACGGCGGTAAAAGCACTCTGGAGGGACCAGGCTGCAGGATAGTTTGACTGTGAGACATCCAATCCTTCTGCCGATGAACGACTGATTCCTAAGTGATCTGACTCACTCCCATTCAATAGTAGCCGGCGGCTTGGAGGAAATATCATAAACCACCCTCCCAACGCCCTTTACCCTATTGGTAATCCTAGTGGAAATCTCAAGTAAATCGCCCATTGGAAAATCAAAAACATCGGCGCTCATGCCATCCTCGCTAAGTACTGCCCGCAAAGCAAGAACACAGCCATATTCACGAGTATCTCCCGCGACGCCAACCGATCGCACCGGCAACAATACACAGAACGCCTGCCACACCCGATAGTAAAGTCCCCTGCTCCTCAGCTCAGAAATATAGATGTCATCAGCCTCACGAAGTATCCTCAATTTCTCCTCCGTTACATCCGAAAGAATGCGAACAGCCAGACCAGGTCCGGGAAACGGATGCCTCCCAACAATAGCATTCCCCATTCCCAAAATACTCCCAAGTCTTCGCACCTCATCCTTGTACAAACTTCCCAGAGGTTCGATAAGCTCACCTGCTTCCCTCTTCGCTCGAACCAGGGGAGTCCCCACATTATGATGGCTTTTAATCACATGCGCCTTATCGCCAACCCCTTCTCCGGACTCGATAACATCAGTATACAGGGTTCCCTGAGCTAAATAATAATTGCCGGAAAGGTGCTCCGACGCCTCATTCCTCTGTACCTCAATAAAAACATCTCCTATAATCCGTCGTTTCTCCTCCGGGTCCACCACTCCCGCAAGTCGTCCCAAAAAACGTTCTTTCGCATCCACCAACAAAATATTCTTCGCACCAAGCGATCGCAGAATATCTTCAACTTCCTCGCCTTCGTCCTTCCTCATCAAACCAGTATCGACATA
>UWYT01000013.1 GCA_900608495.1 Olavius algarvensis spirochete endosymbiont
AATTCCCAAAAACCGTGCTACACTATCGACAGAATTGAATTTTAGTATAAAATCCCAACCCGAAATCTGAGCAAGGATAGGAAAATGAAGAGACCACGTCATTACTGGTTACCAGCTTTGTCTTTTGTCGGGATGGTTTTGCTTCCGGTGGCGGTTTTGGTTGGCGATATCCACTCCAGGGTATCATTTATATCTGTTCTCATACTGGAGGCAATTTTACTAGTTCTTTTTGCAGTCGTTTCTTTTATGCTGAGCGGGAATCGGCAGCGGGTGGCAGTTTTCACATTGCCGATCTTCCTAGTGCATGGATATCTGATTTTTCGGGTACCATCCTTTGTGCAGCTATACAAAGCTCACATGTATTTGTTACTCGCCCAAGTTCCGCTATTGCTATACCTTGGAATTCACGCATGCAGTTGGCCCTTTCGGGAGACCTTGGAGAATCTATACCTGAGGCAAAAGAAACTGATGGATACTGCTGCGATATTCTCACTCCTTCTGTTTAATGGACTCCTGTTTCTATGGGCTCCAGTCTCCTTGCATATCACCGATCTAAATTCCATGCCTTTCCCCTTTTTGTCACTGTTGCTTTGGCACGTTTTATACTTCATAGGGGCATTTACGGTATTGTTTGTGGTGTATAGATTCTCATCCCGTTTGGTAAGGCCAGTTCTTCTGTGGTTCTTCTTTGCGATGGCAACCGCGGCTTGGATTTATGTCTACTTATTGCCAGGGGACTATGGAGTATTAGATGTCACAATCCTAAGCAGGCCCGGACATTTAAGAGTATTTAGTCAGGGTGTCAATGCGGAGTATTTAAAGCTTTCTGCACTGGAATTTACCGGATTATTCCTTTTCTTCTCTCTCGCTGCTATTGTGGTTTTTCGATTTCCCCGGAAGGCTCTTCCGATTGTTGTTGTTCTTAACCTGATGACTGTTGGACAATCCCTGTTTAACCTGGGAACAAGCGATGGTTTGTTGAAGGCCGGATATTCGAGCTATGGCGAGGTATTCATTCCTGAAAACTCAGGGCGGGCTTTCCGCTTCTCAACCCGAGGCAACATAGTGATTCTTATGCTAGACATGTTTGGCGCCGATCTTTTGCCAGACATTCTGGAGCAGTACCCCGAGATTCGAGATTCGTTAAGAGGTTTTACTTGGTATCCATCCACCCTGAGTACTGGCATTACAACCTATGGCAGTCTACCTTCGATACTCGCGGGGCCCGAGTTTACACCAGATCGTGTCAATGCTTCCGATGAGACGCTGCTTGAAGAAAGGATCCATGATGCTTATGCCTATTACCCTACGGTTAGTCATGAGCGCGGTTACGATTTCACTTTTGTTCACCCCGATTATTTCAATATGGATGAATATGATGATGACGAGTTGGTGACGGTGGTAGAGCCCAGACATTATGCAGAATACTGGATGAGTACCAGTGAGGAAGCAGCAAACTTAAATTTCGGTATGAATCCAGAACAATATGTGAGATTATTCTCCGTCATTGGTTTTTTTAAAACCAGCCCACATTTTGTTAGACCATTCATTTACCTCGATGGCCGCTGGTTGTTGATAAGACGAATTTATTATGATGTGAAGCACGCTGTAATCCACCTTGGCCTTATCGATCTTCTGGACTCTCTCTCCTATGCTGATGAGGGATTACCAACATTCAAATTCATTAGTAACGAGTTGACACACATGCCTTGGGCCATAGGTTCTGATTTGAGATTGCAAGACAATAGAATCGGCGACCATATATTTGATCCGCAATATGAGATTGATGTAGCAAATCCCGATGCTGTATACTTTTCCGCGGTGAGAGCGATGAAGGAGATTGCTTCGTTTATTGAATGGCTTGAAGATGAAAACCTAATTGATGTTACCAAGATTGTGATAGTGTCGGATCATGGTTATGAGGGAATACATCGACAATGGACTGAATTACCAGTACTAAAGGACGAGGATGGTAATATAATCATGGGTTCCTCAAGGGTTAATTCATTGTTTCTGGTGAAAGATTATGATAGCCGGTCGCAATTCAATATCGATAAACGATTGATGTCCATTGCAGATGTCCCTTCGATCGCCCTTTCCAAACCGGACAATCCAACCCTGGATAGTGCAGAAAGCAGAGAGATTGTGGTTAGTTTTACCCGGTCTCATCCACGCGATCATGGACCATACAAGTTTCGTATCTATCATCAGTTTGCAGTAAATGGTGATCCTGCCGATCCTGAAAATTGGAGGTATATCCACCAGTGATATCGAGAAATGTTTTTTTTGTTTTAATCCTGATATTCTCAAATAAGTTGCTTTGGTCAGAAAACGGTCTTGGTTTCGGATTCTGCGATGCCCCAGGTAAC
>UWYT01000315.1 GCA_900608495.1 Olavius algarvensis spirochete endosymbiont
TTCTAAAAGATACCACACTTAACATGAGGAGCCATCGCGCCGCTGGCTAGGGCACCTTGTACTCTATCTTCCGGATACGGTGATTGTCAGAATCTGCCACATAGAAATTGCCGGATGAGTCCACAGCCACGCCGGTGGGGTTGTTAAACTGTGCCTTGGTGCCGTCGCCATTTGCAAAACCCTTTGTGCCTGTTCCGGCAAAGGTGGTTACCACTCCCGCCGGCGTGATTTTCCGGATACGGTGACTGCCATGATCTACCACATAGACATTGCCGGATGAGTCCACAGCCAGTCCGGCGGGGTAGTAAAACTGCGCCGTGGTGCCGGTGCCATCCGCATAACCCCTTATGCCAGTACCGGCAAAGGTGCTTACCATCCCCGCCGGCGTGATTTTCCGGATGCGGTGATTGCTAAAATCTGCTACATAGATATTGCCGGATGAGTCCACAATCACTCCGGAGGG
>UWYT01000052.1 GCA_900608495.1 Olavius algarvensis spirochete endosymbiont
GCACCTTTGCCGGCACTGGCTCAGCGAGTCATGCGGATGGCACTGGCAACACGGCGCAGTTTAATAATCCCGCCGGCGTGGCTGTGGACTCATCCGGCAATATCTATGTGGCAGATTATGGCAACAACCGCATCCGGAAAATCACTCCGGCAGATAGAATAGAAGATAGAATGGTAAGCACCATAGCCGGCACTGGCAGCACGGAAGAGTTTAACCAACCCCGCGGCGTGGCCGTAGACTCATCCGGCAATGTCTATGTGGCAGATACTGACAACAACCGAATCCGGAAGATAGAGTACAAGGTGCCCTAGTCAGCGGC
>UWYT01000124.1 GCA_900608495.1 Olavius algarvensis spirochete endosymbiont
GTGGAGGAATGCGCAAGGGTTATTCTGTCATCGAGGCTACCAACTGGTATTCCTAATGTGAGCAACAACCCCGTGAAGTATATCGACCCCGACGGAGATGAGACCCACATATTTTCTGTTTTTGTTTGGGGGAAACATCGTCATCTATTCATTGCTGCCCAAGATGCGAAGACAATGTTCAAGTAAGGAGTCTGTATCCAAAAAGTAAGTGTGTTGGCCTTGTCACGGGGACAATTATTGTGGAAGGAAAATCTACTCCAAGCGTACATGATGAAACCACGGGAAAAGGCAGCAAGGAATCGGAACAAGCCGAAGCGTTTTTTGACGATGGCTCTTTGAATGGAGGATTACGTCACGAAGGAGAAATACCATTTCCTGGAAGGCATGACTGAAGAAGAATTCGATCAGACCGTCCCAGGCGTAGCCGATAGCTATCCAGTGGGAGATATACCTTGCGACTCAAAGAGAGGTTATAATAGTAATACGTTTGCGGATGATGTTATTGAAGGTGCTGGAGGAGTGATGCCGGACGCAGACGGTGTTACTCAGTAGAATTATGTGAAGCCTCCAGATGAAGATAGGTGAATATTGCCATAAGCAGGAAGAACACAATGAAATGGAATAAAGTGAATAGAGTTCTGAGTATCATACAAATAATATCACTCTATATTTTACCAATCCTTGCAATATTGATTTTCTTCCTGGAGCTTCCAAATGTCTCAAACTGGGGCTTGCTTTATTACTATCTATTTGTAGCGGGAGGTGTATTTATTGCCCCTGTAATAATCGTAACTTCAAGCATATTGATCGCAATCTCGAAGAAGAAAAAACAGATATTGTTTCTATGTATATCTTTGATATGGTTTTCCTTTTCGTATCTATCTTATTGAAACGAGAGCTATTACTTGAAACAAGAGTTACTATGCTATGATTTATTCCTTCCCACCAGGCCCGGAGGCGATATCTCCTGGGAAGATGAAAGATTATCATCTTCCCAGGAGAGTTTAAGATAAGTAGCGACTCCGACGGCTCCAATGGCCACTGGGTTCGAGCTTATTAGCCCAATGGATTAAGGATGGAGAGCCTCGAGCCGGATGGGTGGCCGAGGGCTTTGGACCTGGGCAAAGTGGAGGAATGCGCAAGGGGTACTCTGTTATCGAGGGCCTAAATTGGTATTCCTATGTGAGCAACAACCCAATAAGGTATGTCGCCCCGACGGGGAAGTGGGAGCTTTCTTTGGGTGGAGGTGCGGGTGTAGCTGGAATTGTGGAATTAGAAGGCGGAAATGATCGCTTGAAAGCGAATCTTTCGATAGGTTTTGGGGAAGGAAGTTTTGCGATTTTCGATTTTTCGACACCTGATGAAAGTTAACTTGGAGGCTTTGCTACATCCTATGGGCTCAAGATAAAAACTGATGCAGAAATTAAGCAATTCTCAGTAGGACTTGAAGGTATCGTTGAGGATGAACAGGATTTTAGTGGCAATATGGAGCGTACAGAGAAGCTCGAACTCACAGTTACAAATCAAAACTTCAAGTCAGGCATACAGTATGATAACGAAAATGGTTTTTCAAATGTGAATGAGCCAGCTTCATCTCTTGGTATAGGTGCAATGACTTTCGGTGGAGTTTCCGTTGGGATGTCTTATGGTAAACCACGCCAAGACAAGTAGAAATCAACTAACAAATAGGGCGAGTTTAGGGGGAAGGTTTCAGGCTTTTGTGATTGACTGGATCTAGCTGGCATCATACCGACTTCTACTGCTCTGATAGTGAGAGTTCTATATCCCAGTATGGAACAAAGATTGATTTTTGGTATGCTCAGTATATCACTAGACGTTACTTGCTTACTCTTATTTTTTTTCGGGATTCCATCAAGTTTCTAAGTCTTGGCAAAAAATTTAACCACATCAAAATTGTAGATAATAACCGGGTTAGTGTTACAAATCCTTGCAGGCTGTTTTTGAGAAATCTTCCGATTATAGTTTTTCCTGTAGATATGCTGGTTCTCTTGTTTACGGGCAAAAGTATAGTTCTTAGACTCAAACAGGAACTATATCTCTCCCCTCAGGCAGGCCCGCTCTCACTTGGGCTTAAGGCACGGCCAGTGCGGCGGCCCTTCTTTCGAGCTGGAATCTTCTAAC
>UWYT01000034.1 GCA_900608495.1 Olavius algarvensis spirochete endosymbiont
GCATAAGTCGAGCCATCAGGCGCGTCGCACCCCTCGCGGGTGCGTGGATTGAAACATTTTCTATACACTTGCCAAAATCCCGGTACGCTGTCGCACCCCTCGCGGGTGCGTGGATTGAAACAATTTGATGCCTCGAAACTCTCCGGATGTCATGTCGCACCCCTCGCGGGTGCGTGGATTGAAACCAGTTCCGGATCACCCTGCTGATCAGTAGGCGCTCGTCGCACCCCTCGCGGGTGCGTGGATTGAAACCCTGATTAACGCGCCTTGCTTAATTTCGCCCGATGTCGCACCCCTCGCGGGTGCGTGGATTGAAACATTTTTTTGTCCCGGGCCGGGTTCCTCGTCGCGGTGTCGCACCCCTCGCGGGTGCGTGGATTGAAACGGGATCTTCGAGGGCGGTAGAACTAGAAACGGGGAGTCGCACCCCTCGCGGGTGCGTGGATTGAAACAAAAAATCGCTGAAAATATCGCTAGCGGAATCGATGTCGCACCCCTCGCGGGTGCGTGGATTGAAACGAGGATTAAGTCTTCTATCTCCTCGGTGCGATAGTGTCGCACCCCTCGCGGGTGCGTGGATTGAAACCATAAAACCCCGCAACTATTGACAGGTTAATAAGCGTCGCACCCCTCGCGGGTGCGTGGATTGAAACAAACACAATGAGTTGGGAAGACCCCGGTTCAGGGCGTCGCACCCCTCGCGGGTGCGTGGATTGAAACTGTCCATGGATCCTCAACTCAGCCAACACCTTGTCGCACCCCTCGCGGGTGCGTGGATTGAAACGAGATATCTTGAATTCGCCAGCCCAAGACCGCCTGTCGCACCCCTCGCGGGTGCGTGGATTGAAACCCGTTGCCGGACTCGGCCACGGGAATTGATGCAGTCGCACCCCTCGCGGGTGCGTGGATTGAAACATTTAATGCAAGATAAAACAAATGGCGCGGAGTCGTCGCACCCCTCGCGGGTGCGTGGATTGAAACTCAGGACCGGATCAATAGGGGTAAGTTATAATACGTCGCACCCCTCGCGGGTGCGTGGATTGAAACTACTAGTCCATTTTTTTCCAAGTGCTGACGCGCGAGTCGCACCCCTCGCGGGTGCGTGGATTGAAAC
>UWYT01000072.1 GCA_900608495.1 Olavius algarvensis spirochete endosymbiont
CATTTCCCAGCAATGCTTCTAATCCTGATATCTTTCCGGGTATTTGTTTCACTCGACATCAGAGGACGCTTCCACCGCGGCAAATATGGGTCAAGCACGCTTTTCCCTCATAAAAATGGAAGTATGAGTAAACGTGCTTAACCATCACCCATCCGTACCCGAAAATGTGATATGCCCATTCATTCGGTTGACACATTGAGAACGCGACAGTTATGATGCCTCTCTCGTGCGGGGGTGTAGCTCAGCCGGTTAGAGCGCGTGAATGGCATTCACGAGGTCATGGGTTCGACTCCCTTCACCTCCA
>UWYT01000006.1 GCA_900608495.1 Olavius algarvensis spirochete endosymbiont
CCTTTAGCTGTTAACCTTCGGGGGCGGGCCTCTTCACCGCTCTAACAGAGCGGGGGTTGAAAAAGTGTGTCAAGTAGTTATTCCAATTCAAATATTACTACATAATGTTCCTTTGTCAACCCTTGCAGCTATACTCCTTTATTATGCCTCAGAAACCGAAATATTCACTCACTGCAATAGAAGGACTTATTGGCTCAGTTGGGAAAAATATCGCGCGAATCCGAAAAGCCAACGGTATGACGCAAGCCCAACTTGGTAAAATAATTGGAATCTCACAAAGACTTGTTTCTCACTACGAAAAAGAACGTTTACAAGTCAATGCAGAATTATTAACTAGGTTTGCCTTGGCTCTTCATGTATCATCTGATGAAATCCTCGGTATCCTTAGAAGCATACGCACTGAGTCTCAACAGGATAGAAAAATCAACAAACGCATCAAAGCTATCGAGAAACTGCCCCAAGGACACAAAAGAACACTTGTATCAACCATAGATGCATATCTCAAGGTCCATCAAACCAACGATAAAACTTCTGCGTTCTGAAGATTGAGTCCCAATTCAAAATTCCCCCTCCCCCCCAAGCGGCTCATCCAGGGCCTTTAGGTATCAGCTTGCAAAACCTCCTGCTCCAGGGCCTTCTTCAAAGCGGCAACAGCTCCCTCGAAAGCCAGGGCTTAAGCCTGCAAGCCGATACCGCTCTTGCTAGTCGATAATGCTGCATTATCGACAGCAAAAGCTCCTAAAGGCCCTCACCTTCGTCCTTGGTGAAATG
>UWYT01000042.1 GCA_900608495.1 Olavius algarvensis spirochete endosymbiont
GTGCCGGTGCCATCCGCATGACCCCTTGTGCCTGTTCCGGCAAAGGTGCTTACCATCCCCCCGGAGTGATTTTCCGGATGCAGTGGTTGTTAGTATCTGCCACATAGACATTGCCGGATGAGTCCACAGCCACTCCGAGGGGGTTATTAAACTGTGCCGTGCTGCCATCGCCGGCCAAGGTGCTTACCACCCCCGCCGGCGTGATCTTCCGGATGCGGCTGTTCTCAGTATCTGCCACATAGACATTGCCGGATGAATCCACAGCCAC
>UWYT01000037.1 GCA_900608495.1 Olavius algarvensis spirochete endosymbiont
AGCCATTTTCTTCAAATTTTTTTATTAAGTCTTTCTTGGGGACATCAGAAATTAAAACAACTTTGATATCCTTATCTGCATCAATTTCATCAAAATCATATTCGATCCTGAAATCATGTTTTTCTTGTAATTTCTTAGCTTTCGAATAATCTGAATAGTTGAAGTTGTTTATGATATGTCCAAACACACCATAGGTTACGCCCATGATATAGACAGCATCACCCAGATTTTCATCCTTCAATGCTTTATAAGCTGATCTGTAATCATAAACCGGATCACTAATTACCTTCATTTCTAAATTGGGGCTTTCTTCGTACATCACGATATCATGAGGTTTATTGATTTGCGGTATTCTATTGAAGTCATAAATATTGAATACAGCTAAAAAAATGAGTGAAATTGATGTGATTGCACTAATAGCGAAACCGCTTTTGTTGTTGATTTTGAACAGGATATACACAAATCCAGCAACAACAAACGGAACAACGTACTCGGCCTGATATCTTCCTACACCCCACAAATCAGATCTTATCGAATAAAACATAGAAAACAGTAATATAAAGAATATTAACCAAATAACTTTGCCTAATATCTCTTTTTTCTTAAGCGGAATAAAAGAGAAGATAGAGACTGATAACCACAAAGGATTAATTGAATTTAGAATTGCAGTAATTGCTACTCCTGATGTAATTGATATCAATATTCTTTGAATAAAGTTCGCGTTCTCTGGTACGAAGTTATAAGTATTTGGTGCTCCATAATTATAAGTAGCTGGTGTTCCAGATATAATGGAGTCAGCTACAAAAGGAACCATTAATAATACAGGAGAGGCATATAAGAGTATTTTTTTATAGTCTTTATGTTCATTCTTTCTATACAAATCAAAGTATATCATTAATCCTAAAGGGACAAATGCCACGAAAGCTGAATGTCGCATTAGGGATGCAATAGAAACTAAAGAAAACCATCTTATATAGTTTATTTCCTTACTTCTAAATAAGAACTTCAAGCTTAAAAAAATGAATAGAATAGAACTCCAAATCGACGGTTCAACTACTACGCCGACATACCATAAGACAGGGATTGTTCCTATGGTCAAACCTAGTAGCCAAGAATTTAACAACCCTAAATGATTAACTGTGAATCTTTGAATTCCAACCATTGATAATATCAAGGCTATGAATTGAGCAAATCTAAATGAAAAATCTGACGGAGATAGAATAGTAGAACTAATCCATAATGGGAAAAGTCTAAAAGGAGGATGTGGACCTAGAATTATTCTCTTAAAAAACAATGTCAGGATACAAACTATAATTAAAAAGATCAGCCTATTTTCAAATTTCAATTTTCCAGCTATCAAAACCGTCAAAACACCTAGGAACAGATAAGAAATATTGAAACCATGTACTATGAGTTTAAAGGATAAGCCTGATAGAAAATCAAAATTTTCAACCAGCTTGGTACTCCACCATACGGAGTGCCACTGTGAACGTTGAGCATGATAAATTTGATCCCCAGTTAAAGACAGAGTTAGTTCATCCATTGAGAGGATCAGCATTAATAGCAAATAACTAGTAAATACGAAAATGTCCCTTAGCTTGATGGCTAATCTATCAAGAAATTCCTCCTTTTTGGAAAGGAGTAGAAATGGAATGAATAAGACAACAAATGGGGAGCGAAAATAAAAAGAATATGCCCACAAAGAAACGAAAGCTAAAACATATGCCCAGTTAAAATTTATGGCAAAGACTTCTTTTTCTAGGTTTATATTCTTCAACATCTCCTAAGCATCTCCAAATCCAGATGTTACTTCATATTTCCAATAACTTTTCGTAATCCTAGTATATATTTGAAAGTACGTTTAATCAGTTTTATACGAGGTTTCCATGAGCCACTGCCACCACTTGCTTCACCATAAATCCTATCACCAAAATATACTGGAATTTCTAGAATTTTATATTGCCTCATTTTTGCCTGATACAATAGATACAAATCTAAAGAGAAATCTAACGGAGCTTCATTTCTTATGTATTTGTCATAAAACTCTTTAGAGAATAGTTTTGGCTGAGCATTAATATCATCTAAATAGGTTCTTAGTATAAAAAAAACAGCTAATTGCATTCCAAAAGTAAAAAAGCTTTCTAGCAATTTCCTATTTTTTCTTTTACCTTTTATGACTATACTTTTTTTTTCGCTGTTTACATATGAATCTAGTGCCTTTAATACATCTAAAGGATTTGTCTGCATATCTGCATGAGTCCAGGAAAGCAGTTGTCCTTTAGATTCATTAAGCCCAGTCAATATACCATGTCCATAACCTTGATTTCTAGCTACATTTACTAATTTAATAGATTTGCAACCGTCTTCTTTCAGCTCTTTATCAAATAACTTTTTGGAATTATCAGTTGAACCATTGTTAACCAGAACTATTTCTATATCTTTTCTACATGTGGTTATTCTTTTGAGTTGAGTCAAAATTAGGGGGATATTTTCTTCCTCATTATAACATGGTATTACGATTGATAATCTTGGTTCCATTGCCATCCAGTCTATCTAAATTCGTTTTTATAAAATTCTTGCCAATACTTCATGGTATTTTCATAGTTCTCATAGTCCTTTGGAGTTCCCCAGCATATGTATTTTTCTACCTCAAACACTTTGACTTTTAAATCTAAATCAAGTAGATGTCTCATCGTTTGATCCACATAGAATTCATTGTTGATTCTGTCATTTTCTTTTATCATGTTTTCGCTGGCTTTAACAAAATCAGATCCTTTCTTAAACCAGAATGTACCAACAACAGCATGATCATTTTTAGGGTTATCACTAATAGGAATTTTCACTGACATATCAATAACATTGGTCTTGTTGTTCACTTTGACCCATCCGTAACTTCCAGGGTTTTCCTCAACTGCCTCATTGTTTCTAAAGGTAAAAATCAAAGCATCACAGCCATCTTTGGCTTCTTCAAAATTTTTCTTATCAAATTCCATACCATTATCACAGGCAGCTATCAATAATTCCTCACAATTATTGATGTATTCTTTTGCAAGTAAACATGTGCTAGCTTGACCTTCAGTTGAATAATCTATTGTGATGAATCTTGCTTTTTTATAGTATTTCCTGATTTTTTTCTCAACTCCATTTTTTTTGTGAAAGTCTCGATCTATATAAATTATTTGTGAACTATTTGATTCTGGGATATCATTTGTTGCTGCAACAGCCATTGGAATTTTTAATCCAGTTTTTCTGTCAGTAATTGAGATTACGGGTTTATGCTTCCTATACCCTTTGTTTTTGAATCTGCTCCCGGTTCCTGCCATAGGAATTAAAACAATCATAACTAGGCTTCTTGATTGAAATTTTTTATGTTTTCTATCCAGAATAAATATTCCTTTAAATCCTCAGGCGTTCCCCATTGGCAGAAATGACTAATTTTATAATAGACGTGAGTTTTTAGACCATCTTTACAAAGTAAGTTGTAAGTCAAGCTGGAGTAGTATTCATTTTTAAACATGATTTTTTGGTCTATTTGTTTTTGGCAGTATTTCTTTAATAATTCTCCGCTTTTAAAATAATGAGTTCCGACTGAGTGAAAAGCTTTTCTTTTGTCTTTTTCAAAGGAAAATTTTTCTCTTATTTCAATTAAATCGTTATTTCCATCAACCTTGCATGATGCATATACATTACTTTCTGGGATTAAATGAGGATGAAAACCTGTGTAACACGGAATAGCTCCATCTGGATTCTCTTTTTTTAGGATTCTTTTAAAATCTTGATAATCCCAACGCATATAGAAATCACAGTAATTCACTATCACTGGTTCATCATCTTTGATAACTGATTGAGCCTGCATCACGTCATATACTGGGCCTTTCTTAACCCAGTTCTTTATTGCAAAAATAGTCGCTGAAGCCTTAATCCTTTTTAAGGTTTGCTTCATATCGCTAATTTCCTGCAAATGTTTTTCTCGACAAACAAAAATAATGTCATCCTCACCAGGAAACATTTTTACTACCCACTCGATGATGGGTTTCCCATGAACTTCAATGAATGGTTTTAAATCTTCAAATCCAGCTGCCTTAAATCTAGAGCCATAGCCTGTAATAGGGATAATTATCTGCATCTCATTATTTCTTAATTAGAGTTTTTCTATATTTTTCACTCCCCATATTTTCTATGTAATCTATATCTTCTTCTGAGATAAAGCTTGGGGTAAGTCCAAACTTCATAATTTTTTTTAGTATATAATCATAAGCATACAAAGTTTCTAAACCAGCAGTCGTATTCCTTAAATCTTCTGATAAAAGATAAACAACCTGATCAGGAAATATTACTTTTTCTTTTACGCTATCAATATCTAAAAGAATTTCTTCTAATTTATAATCCGAACTGATGTTAAAATGTTTTATGATCTTGTTATTTATCGATTCATGAAGTTTTTTGACATCGCTGGAATTATTGGCGCAAGTGATGATGCCATGATTCTGCATGAATATTACATCAGATTTTTTGCCTTTGATTACTTTGTCTATTACAACAGTCATGTCTTTCCCTGGGTTGGCGTATTTAGCCCAAGCTGAATCAGGGAACAATTTTTGCGCTATTTTTTCCCCCTCAAAAGAACAGCAAAGTATATTAGAATAAACTGAATGCGTGTGAACGATATATTTGTATGATAACAAGGCATGAAAGCCTGTTTCTATAGATGGCTTCAGGTAAGGGTAGCCATTGATTTTAGAAGTCTTTCCTTCGATGAAATTGCTGAACTCATCCTCTGTATTGCCTGATATACGGTCATTCTTAATATAATTATCAATATCGTTGTAATTTACGAACGCAAAACCATCATTTTCTTTCATATCTTTTAATAGATATCCAGATGCTTTGATTGCCATTAAATCATCATCAATTTTTACCGATGTATTGCCTCCTCCGCCTTGTACAAACTCCGGGTAAGCTCCTACTTTCCTTGATATATCGATTAAATTTCTGATATCTTCTTTCATTTGATTATCTATTCTTTTCTCCTAGTCTAAATTGCTTATAATGCAATACGTAATAAACAATTGCATAACTCCAAGATAATTTTTATCCCAAGATGGGTTATTAATACCAAGGTCTTCAAGATGTGCGTTTAATAATAAATTATAAGCAATTCTATCAATTTCTTGTCTTGATATATCGCCTTCAATTTCCATGAACTGTTTATCTTCATCTTCATATGCATGTTTACATCTAATTGAATCTATATTTGAGATTTCATTGAATAATGGTTCTAGATAGAATGAATTGCTGGCAGTAATTTTGAGAGTATTATTTTCATTACTGGTTATATCACTTTCTTGCTTGTGGCTAAGTAGCTCTACAACAGCATCAGCATATTTCAATTGGGTTTTTATAAATTTTTCTGAATCTTTTTGCCTACTATCTAATTGTTGTAAAACTTTGTCCTTAGAGTAACCGCGTTTTTTTGTATCCCTATTAATCTTCCAATATCTTCTTAACCCTTCTGAGGGATTAAGAAATATTTTTAAGTCATACAAATCCCTCATTTGCTTTATGTAAAAACTATGCAGACCTTCAAAAATTATTAAATTACCTGGTTTAAACCTTTTTTCTTTGGTAAACTTCCCAGTATCATGATCGTAATTTCGCCTACTTATTGTCATGCTATTTTTGATTGCTTTTAGGAAAACTATTCCCTCGTGCAAGAAATTTGATTTAGGATTTAAATGAGTAAGATTGTTCCAATTATCGCTTCCTCTTTCCCATTTATGCATATCATCACCACAAATCGTAGTAGTGTTTCTTTTCTCAAAAATGGATTCTATTGCTTTTGAAAAAGTTGTTTTTCCAGTTCCGGAATCTCCGCAAATTCCAAGCAAGAACGGGTGTGAAAATACTTTATAATTAGCGTAACTTCTAATACCTAACCTATATATGAATATACAGTTAGAAAGTAGCATAGTTTGAAGCAAAGTAAAGGACAGATTAGAGATTCTATCTGCATCTATTCCAACAGATTGAAGAAAATGATAAGTATTGGGAGTCGATGCAAGGTTAGAAGAAACAATCTGAAAAACTTGTAAATAGTCAGAGTTCTTCATAAAAAGGAAGTATGTAAAATAGGTTAATTGCAAACCTATAAACAAGATTGAAGCAAAATCCAATGTTGGATTCACTTTTCTGGAATGGAAATATATAAAAAATGGTATTATCCAGTAGTACCAACCTTGCATAGGAGGGATCATCAACGTAATTGTACCGAAGCTGAATCCTAAGAACATCATATAGACATCTTTGCTAAATCCTTTTAGATGAATTGCAGATATAAACAAGAATAGATAAGCTAAAGGCACAAAGTGTAAAATATTTCCGTCAGGTAAGCTATATTTGAAGTCGAATATTTTAACTTGTTCTTTATTGTTGAATACCATCTGAACAAATGCTGAATCAAAAATATAAGGAATATTGATCAGCAAAAAAGATGCAACAATGATTAGAAGGTTTAGCGCTAATCGTTTAGCATTAATAGTTTTGGAGTATAGTAAATAAGCAAAATAGAACGGTACGACCATTACCATATTTGTCTTTGCACCTATAGCCAAACCTAGGAAAATAGAGGAATATTCAAATTTTCTTTTAAACAGAAAGTATAGGGAAACAAAGAGCATTGAAACCGGAATTGCATCAAGTTGGCCATGTACATAATTTATATAAATCAATACTGGTGATAGCCAATAATGAATAAGGACCTTCTTAGTGTTATTGTTTACTAAACGAGTCAAAATAACCAGTATTAGAAAATCAGCAAATAGTGTCGGTAACCTTGCCAAGAGGATAGTCACGGAAGAAATGGTGTCCCAATCTGAAAAAAACCCAAATATCACTCTTGGGATACTGACGATGTAGAGCATTAATGCCGGATAGGGAAAGGCGTTAGATCTACCTGTACTTATAAAATACTCATAAGGATTCTCGAATCCGCTTCCAACATAATAATCTGTGAATGGGATGAAGAGATTTGTTAAGAAGCTTGAGGCTAGCGTAAACGCCAATATGACTTTAATAAGAAAACCTATCCAAAATATGTTGGAATTAAAGAGTTCTTTTAATTCATTGTTGCCATATCTATCTACAAAAAGCATTTATTGCACAATTTGTGAATGGAACAAAGAGACTTGTTAAGAAGTTTAAGACTAGCATAAACGCTGATATGGTTTTGATAATAAGAATCCATGGAGTTAAGAGTTTTTTCAATTGTCACTATCATGTCTGCCTATAGAAATCATCGTTTAAATACAAACTTCTTTATTCCCACG
>UWYT01000195.1 GCA_900608495.1 Olavius algarvensis spirochete endosymbiont
TGTAGGGAGTCAAGGAAAATGAGAATGGGAAAAAATCAATGCAATCGGGCTAATTATTTGTATAAAAAGAGATTAAAAGAATTAGTTTAGACTAGTTTTTTGCAGGCAAAATGAGAAAAAACGAGAGAAATTTTCGTTTTTTTGGCCGAAAAGTGGAAATTTTGGGACTAAAACACCGGTGAAAAAATGAAAATTCAAGATGTTTTTTGATGTTGGTGTATCCTTGATTTCTTGAACAAAATTCTGGGACGGGATCTTGAGAAAAAACGAGGAGGATTTCATTGTTCAGAATCAAGAAGCGAAAATTCCAGGGTGAAAAGCTGTTGCAAAACAAAGTATTTTGAGTTATCTTTGTAGTGAAGCTGTCAAGGTAAGAGCCTGCTAGATGGAGGAGGGCCTCCGGTCGTCTTAATAAGAACTGGTCATACTTAAACGTGTATGCCTGGGAGGTATAGCGAATTAGTCTGGCGATGTCATGTGGGATCCCGGTTCGAATCCGGGTCTTGGCGGCTTCACTTCCGTATGTAAATTCTGCTATAGCGTCTATCCTCATCAAGCGCCCCTCGCCTAGTCTTGAAAAATGTATGTAGCATCAAGGATGTTAGCTTACGTCCTGGGAGGAATATGGCTTTGATGTCATGCATTTTATCGACGCCGTATCGAAAAACCAGGTTGCCTGTGGCGTTGTCTTTGTAGATGGCCTCCGGATCAGCGACTTTTCTGGGGGTGTTCTTCATATCATTTATTGAAAGGCTCACGTCGGCGAGACTACCGTCCGAAGCTCGACGTATTCTGGCTCCGTGGATAACGGAGCGATCCTTGATGATGAGTTTGACATCTTCGCCAATGGCCTCGGCGGCATCGGTGCGGAGGGTAGAGAACATCATGGGAGCATCAGCATAGAGACGTTTTGCGGGGAGCGATTTATCTGGCAGATTGCTGATGTAGATATTCCACTCTGCTTGGGTGAGCTGGTAGCCTGTCATTTCTTTGCGGTAAGTGGCGATAATCTCTGATAAAGCCGACTTACCCTTGTATTTGATTTTTTTCAAGGCATCGTATCGCGTGAAGTTTGGGGCAATCATTTCCCTGCCGGGATCATAGCGCCATTCTTTTGGGATGGATGAGTTCATATCTACTCCCTGGGGGATTCCTGTTGGCCCGCCTAAGGTTTTGGCTTGGGATTCTGATAGCTGGTTGCGATAGCATTGGCATCTCCATCCGTTTGGCGGCGTGCCCGTGGCCCAGAAGGGATCGTCGTAGCGAAGAATCAAGCCGTGGAATGCGCTGTGATTCTGTCGTTTTGTGTTGCGTTGAACCTGTTGATACTGCCAATAGGGGTAGAGGTGAGCTGTGCGCAGCATTCCCCGAGTTTCTCCGGCGGAGTAGGCAGTCAGTATATTGGTTTGATAGATGGTATCCAGGCGCCTGTTGATGTATTTCTTATCCTTTGCGGTTTTGTCCGGCCTGCCGTACCATCCTTTTTCAGCCATGATGCGCCTCATGTCGCGCTTGAAGGCACCAAGGCCGGTGCCTTCCTCCATGCTCTTTGCCATAATTTTGAAGATGTCATCCACTATGGCGGCGCCGATTGAGTGGGCCACAGTGAAGGCGTGGACATGCTCGCCCATCCTAAGTTGATCCCATTTGCCGGTGGGCACTGGTAGTTTACGCTTAACGTAATTGATGGCTTCGGTTGGCTCTGGGATTTTATTTTTTGGCATTGCTGGTTCCGGCTGAAGCAGCGACATAGCGCAGATTATCCAGTATTTGAACCAGCTTTGAACGCTGTTTAAACTGCCTTTTATGTCTGTTCAATATCCGATTTGAGGCGTCGTCAAAGCTTC
>UWYT01000003.1 GCA_900608495.1 Olavius algarvensis spirochete endosymbiont
CATCATCCAGGAAGCGTTTGCAGTCACGTTATGTTCTTGAGACTTCTTGAAATCCTCATTGATTAAGGCAAAAATCTAACAATTATCTCAATATCTTGCATTGTTTTGACTCTATGATTTAATTTCGGGTCCTTTTCGGTAATATAACCCTTTGAGAACTTGGTTTGTTGCCAATTCCTTCATCAATTCGTTATATGCCGCCTTTGAACGCAATTCCTAAGTTCCTGCAGTTCCAGTTTGACCGATCCAGAATTCAATCGCTCAAATATGCCAAACTTAGCCTGTCTCCCCAAAGCAGAATCAATTCTCAAAAATATCATAGCCTTTTTTTCAGTCGACGAACAAGAAGTGGAGGCATGTCTTTGTAATAGCAGTCTTCAGGATTTGATAAGACATCAAGCCCAGTTAATGCCAACTCGTTCTTCAAATCGCAAAACATCCATAACACCTGTTTATTCAGTATACTATGCAATATCCAATCCTTTCAGACTGCCGGACGCCGAGAGAAATTAAATTCTCTGCATTTTCCCGAAACAGAGAACGGACGCGGGTTCGATTCCCGATTGAATACCCGGTGGTGTGTTTTACAACTCATGTCTTAACCAAACCTTCAGCCAGCTCCAACACATCCACCGGCCAGAAGCATTCCGGGCGTGGGTGGCGTACTCGCGGATTTCCGGCCTCTGGTCGGCAGTTCTGCACTCCGTCGAGCCCACAGCCGGAATCGCCTCCCGACCCCGCACACAGCGCCTAACAGCGCCCCGCAAATGGCCGCGTTGGTGTCGGTGTCACCGCCGCGCATGATGGTGTCGACAACACCGGCCTCAAGGCTCGGCGCATGGAGCAGTTGGTACAGGGCATTCTAAA
>UWYT01000017.1 GCA_900608495.1 Olavius algarvensis spirochete endosymbiont
GGCTCAGCTTGAGCCAATACTCCGAAGCCTACAATTCGGGGCACATCGACAAGCAAGATGGAGTAAAAAAGCTCTCAGCCGCCACCCTCTACCGCTGGCAGAAAAACTACAACGAAGGCGGCATCAGGAGGCTTGTCCCCCGGTACAACACCCCCACCGGCGCCCGCAGCCTAAGCACCGAAGAGAAGGAGCTTATCCAGGCCTACTATCTGGATGAGAACCGTCCCTCCCTAGCTCACATTCTCAGGCTCATAAGGCGATACCATGGACGCGCCATCAAATACTCTGCAGCTCGGCGCTACATCAACCGGCTGCCCAGAGCTCTAATAATCCGCAAACGGGAAGGAGCCAAAGCCTACAACGACAAGGCCGCTCCCTTCATCAAACGCGGCTACGACATGGATGTTATGCAGATTGTTTCTGCCGATCATCACATCCTGGATCTTCTCTGCCGGCACCCCCAGAAGGGAACCCCCTTTCGTCCCTGGCTCACCATGATTATCGACTACCGCAGCCGCAAACCCCTGGGCTGGCAGGTGTCCGCAACCCCAAGCCGTTACAGCATCCTGGCGGCTCTGGAGAAATGCGTTGCAAGCTACGGCATACCCTCGGAGATCCATATCGACAACGGGAAGGATTTCCGGAGCAAACTGCTAAACGGCGAAACCATAAGCATCAGGAACAACGATCCCTTTGGAGGGAAGCAGACTCTGGAACTCCAGGGCATCTTCGGCCGCCTGGGCGCCAGGGGGCGCTTTGTTACTCCCTATAGGGCTCAGGCCAAGCCGGTGGAACGCTTCTTTCGCTTCGTAGCCGAAACCTTCTCCAAGGAATTTCCCTCCTACACCGGCAGCAACACCTCCGCCCGCCCCGCTGATACGGCCCTCTACTACAAACGCATCAACGGCCAGGAAAGACGAGGCGATCTGCTCGAGCTGGAAGATGTAGCGGTCCTGTTGAATCTCTGGGTAAAACGATTTTCCGCCGAACACCGCCACAGCGGCGATGGCATGCTGGGGCGCACTCCCAACCAGGTTTTCGCGGAAGAATCCGGCAGTCCCCGTCCAATCATGCCGCTTAAGTGGCGAGAGCTCATCTTTGCCGAGGAGTTCACACGCATCATCCAGCGCACAGGAATATCCATCGACAACGAAGATTACTACGCCCCCGAGGTGGCAGAGTATCTGGGCCAGCAGGTCATCGCCCGCAGGCCCTTTAAGAATGAAGGCAGTATCATCGTTTTTGCTCCGGACGGCCGTCAGCTTTTTACCGCCTACGCCGGATATCTCCAGGACACTGGAGATGTCAAGGTCAATTCCAAGTGGCGCGGGAAGGTGAACAAGACTCAGAAGGCCATCCTCGAATCCTATCTGGAAAAACTCATCAAACGAAAAGGCCTCCTCGATGAACTCCCCGAAGCCCGCAAAGCCGTCGGCATCGACGACGTCATAAGTATACCTGGTATACCCGCAAACAAATCAAAGAAATCCGAAAACATCAGCGATTTCTTCAAAGGAGTATGAATGATGAAGCAGCTCAAGGAAGAATTGAAGCAGTACATCGCCGCAGAGAGGAAGAGTCAGAACCAGATTGCCAGAAGCATCGGTGTATCCAGTGGAGCCATCTCCGCCTGGCTATCAGGCAGCTACAAAGGAGACAACGAGAAGCTTACTCACTCTATCAAAGTATATCTTCGCAAGGAAAAAAACCGCCGTCAGGCGCTGGCCATCCCCACGGTACAGATTGAAACTTACCGGCAGATACACCTTGCCATGGACATTGCCGCAGAAGAGGTGGACATCGCACTAATCTGCGGACATGCCGGCACCGGTAAAACCATCGCCCTCACGGAATACGTCAGCCAGTACGGCGGCATCTACATAAAAGTGGATAAAACCTACACCCAGCACCGCCTTACCATAGTGCTGGCCGACAAACTCGGCGTAAGCGTAAAAGGCTCAGCCGCGCAGCTCACTGAACGCATCATCCACACCTTGGAAGATTTGGACACCCTGGTAGTGATCGACGAGGCCGACTATCTCTTTGACAGTTCGCTGGAATACCTGCGGCAGGTAGTCTATGACGCCGGCAACACCGGCCTGGTGCTCTGCGGTCTCCCCAGGCTCTCTTCCATCATCCAGAACGTCCGCAACGATCACGATCAACTCTTAACCCGCATCGGCGTACGCCTTATGCTCGACGACATCAGCAGCAAGGATATGGAAGCCATCATCGATACTGCCTGGCCGTCGCTAAAAACACCTATAAAACAAAAACTAATTACATCCTCCTCCATCCGTTTTCGCTCTGAGCTCTCTCCATGTCTTAGAACCTTGGAGAAGATGCTCAAGCGTCTGCATCTCTACACCCACCGCAAGGGGGAGGAGCCCACCGTGGAAGACGTCAAGGAAGTAGCAAAACTGGCCATGAGGAGGTATTAGCCGTGAGATGGAACACCAAGTTTGACACCGGGCCGAGAGGGGGCAGTTTGCCTCCAAAAATCATTTAAAGGAGTAGATAAGATGAATCAGCAAGTAGAGAATTGGGAAGAAGCCGATGATGCTATCCGCCGGATGGGGGAAATCATAGTCGCCCTCACGGATGCCAGCGGAGAACTCACTCTCAAAATCAACAAACTAAAGGAAGAGGTGAAGCAGGGCATCGCCGGACTTGAGTCCGAGCGCAAATACCTGGAAGAACAAATCACTCATTTCTGCGAATCCCAGAAGGCCGAGTTCGCAAAGAAGCGCAGCAAAGTTCTGAACTTCGGCCTCATCGGATTTAGAATCAGCTCCAGTGTTCCCATTCCCAGAGACAGGGGCAAACTCTCCGATCTAATCGCCACTCTCAAACATCTTCGTCTGGATAGCTGCATCAAAGTGGAAGAGAAGATAGACCGAGACCAGATAAGCACCCTGGATGATGGTGTTATAGCCAAATTGGGTTTGAAGAAAACAGTCAAGGATTCCTTCCGGATTCAGCCCAATCTGGAGAAAATCCAGGATTTGAAACATGCAAGCTGAAGGATGCAAGCAAACCATGCTTACCAAACGCAGGCAGAAACTGGCAGTCATCCACATTGCGAAAAAGAGACTGGGCATTACCGATAAGAATTACCGGGCCTTGCTCCATGAAGCAGCCGGTGTGCAAAGCGCCGCCGATCTGCGAAATGACACCCAGTACTTCACCTTGATGCGGGCCTTCAGGGCGGCGAGTTGCAAATCCCGAAGAAAGCATCCCGCAAAAGACGAGGGCCTCCACTGCACCAAAGCTCAGCACTATTACATCAGGGGACTCTGGGAACTGGCCTCCCGCTCCAAAGCAGAACGCTCCCTCCAGGCCATGATTAAGCGCATTTGCGGCATAGACGATCCGCGCTTCCTCACCAAGGCTGGAGCCACCAAAATAATCCTGGCCCTCCGGAGCATTGCCGAAAAGGCCGGATTCAACCCCGACCGGAAGGATTAGTCATGGAAGGCTTTGATACCTACAGATTGCTCTCCGATGAAGTCGGAGAAGAGGCAGCCCAGCAGGTCTTCGAAGTTTTCGCCGGTTACACTGTCAACTTCCCCAAAAAAGTTACACTTTTTTTCCGGGACCTCGAAATCCTCGAACGTTTCGACCGAGGCGAAACCTACGAACAGCTGGCCCGCGCCTATCGACTCTCGCCTCAGCAAATACGCAACATCACATCCCGAGTTTATCGCCGTCGCACCGCTGAAAAGCAAAGGGAACTGAGGCTAAATTTTTAAAATACTTTAATAGACCATTTGAATCAGTGTGTCAAAGAATGCTCCTTAAATAGGAGCATAATCATGCCCAAAAGACACAAACAGTTCGCTCTGGTCATCCTTGCCTTTCTTATAACGGCCGCA
Source organism: Olavius algarvensis spirochete endosymbiont (assembly GCA_900608495.1). Taxonomy (GTDB): domain Bacteria; phylum Spirochaetota; class Spirochaetia; order DSM-2461; family DSM-2461; genus UBA2779. The sequence goes on from UWYT01000017.1 coordinate 3,876, forward strand.
TGCATCGCCCTCTTGGAGAGTCCGCAGGTTATAGGCGCAATGGCCGGAGCCTTTCTGACAGTTGTGGGAGCATACACCGCCCTGGACTTGCGAGCCGTAGTTCAACACACCGGAGCTCTGCCATCCGGTTCCTACGCGGTGGCCGACAAATGGAAATACTACATGGGGATACTGCTGCTCACCTTACTCTTCGCCCTGTGTGCAGCAAAACAGCACCTCTACGAGATTGACCTTGATTTGGCCTTTGGATTCCTCGGACCGGGAATCGTGGTGATTATAGGGTTCGTCATAGCGGGACTAAAAGCTAACAAGGCGGCAATGGTGCGCGGTCCTGTCTCAGAAGAGAAATGATCAAGATCATCCTCATTCTGGGATCTCTTGTCCTGGTTGCCGGAGGTCTCGCTGCCTTGTTGTTGAAGCGCGGCCGTCGACTCAAAAAGGACATCAAAACCGCAAGGGTCACCACAATAATGATCGCAAGAAGGGCGGAAAATCTCGTTAGCCTGCAATCCCGCCAACAAAGAATTCGAGAGGAGGTCGCAAATGAAAAAACCAGACTGGCAAAGACGAAGGATAGCGACTTGCTTAATCGCGCTAATGCTCTCTTTCACAAGCTGCCGGACGATCGGCAATAGTGTCAAGCTGCCGGAGTTCCAGCATCCTCCCTGGCCAACCCCTCCGACGGAGCAGCAGGTAGCCTTTTCAGAAGTTTCCGAAGGATTACTCCTGACGCCGGACGAATACCGGAAACTCGAAGAGAACATCATCGAACTTCGCCGCTACATCGCGGAGCTCGAAGCACAACTTATCTTTTACCAAAGCGACTTAGGTGATCAGAGTGGCAGTAAGTGACAAGCCCTCACAAACCGTAACCCTTGCGGTCCTCAAGGTAGAGATGGATCATATCTTCGTCAAAATCGCCGAGATAAAAGATATTCTTAAGGATTCAGTCCGTCCAACAGACTTTGCAATTCTAAGAGAAAAAGTCACCCAAAACGAAGAGCAAATCAACCGGCTCAAAACACTGCAGGTTTATATCGCGGCCATCGCCGCCGTGGTATCCCCGATTCTGCTCATAATCTTAAGCTCAGTTATCGAGGGTCTCTTTGGCTCATAACGACGATGTGAAGAACAAAGCGGAAAAACTCTGCGTCTTCGAATGCCGCATCCCGGGAACTCAAATCAAAAAAACAGTGCGGGCCCTATCCATCGGGCAAAATGCTCGCGGGCTTGGTATCCGCATCTTACCGCCCGATTATGCCCGGCTGAATGATATACAAAGCCGCATGATCGATGTATGGGATAGCGAGGCTGAAAAGTACGACCTGCCCCTGAAATCCATCCATAACGCGGAAAACAAAAAACTGCGAATCGAACGGATTCTCTTTTCCCCTGCTCGAAAATCATAAAATCCGCTTCCACTCTCACGGTCTTGATCAGGAGCTCCTCAAGGAGCAGCTCCTAAATCTATTCGACGGCAGCCATATTCCCCAGGCCGTAAGTTAACATCCCTGGTGCTACATACGTTTTTCAAGATTCCGTCCCAGAATTTTGTTCA
>UWYT01000046.1 GCA_900608495.1 Olavius algarvensis spirochete endosymbiont
AAGATATCTTCCGGGGACTGGAGTCGGTTTTGGGGATGTAGTCTCATCAAATGGATATATCGGGGGGATAACGGAGTTTAAAAACAGCGGCAGATCTACCGGCGTCACCCCTAGTGGAGTGAAGACTTTTTTTGCTTCCAATGGACGGGCGAACGGTACGATAATCGAAGCGCCGTCCGGCTCTTCCGATCCCAGTTCTTCGGGCAACATCAGTTTCAGCACCGCAGAATCCACTCAAAGAGCCGGATTTGTCGATAT
>UWYT01000005.1 GCA_900608495.1 Olavius algarvensis spirochete endosymbiont
CGCATCCGGAAAATCACTCCGGCGGGGGTGGTAAGCACCTTGGCCGGCACTGGCTCAGAGGGTCATGCGGATGGCACCGGCAACACGGCGCAGTTCTACCACCCCACCGGAGTAGCTGTGGACTCATTCGGCAATGTCTATGTGGTAGATAGTGTCAATCACCTCATCCGGAAGATAGAGTACAAGGTGCCCTAGTCAGAGGCATGATAACGAGGCGCCTTATGTTAAATG
>UWYT01000093.1 GCA_900608495.1 Olavius algarvensis spirochete endosymbiont
GGAGGGCGCTTGGGAAGCGCGGGCCAAAGTACTGGTATGAATCCTGGATCTCTCAAACCTGGACGTCGTCAAGAAATTCGCCGCTCTGGGATCATTCGGGACTTGAACCGCGCCGCTGTGCTACCAGTGCCGTCCGCAAGCAAAATCCGACGTGCCAGTGCCGGCTATGGTGCTTACCATCCCTGCCGGCGTGATCTTCCGGATGCGGTGGTTGAATGCATCTGCCACATAGACATT
>UWYT01000105.1 GCA_900608495.1 Olavius algarvensis spirochete endosymbiont
TGTCCAGGCTGGATGTGGAGAATTACAATCTTCTTCTTACCATGGACGAACAAAATTTCGCCGATACCTTGGCCCTGTGTCGAACAGATGAGAATAGGGAGAAAGTTATGATGTTTAGGAACTTCGATCCTGAGGGACGAGGTGAGGTTCCGGATCCTTGGTATGGGAGAATGGATGGATTTGAACTTGTATGGCGCATTGTTTATAGAACCTGCGAGTCTTTGCTGGATTATGTTCATGGCGTGTTGCGGGCATAGGGCGATGCAAGGCGCGTTTTAGATGAGACTGAGTGTTTCCTGCGAGTGATGTGCCGATTAAGATATATTGAGAATGCGCGTTGGGATTTGGCAGATATAAGGAAGACCCCATCGCACTTGGCTGATTATTTTCAGTTAATTATACTTCCCATGTGAATTGGATGATACGGAGGCACACATGATATTTCGGCGAGTTCTCTTTTCGGTTGTCTTGGAGACCTTAACTCTGGCATTTCTCCAGGCAGGTGGAGTGGGCGATCACACGGGCGGAATTTCAAGCGACGCTGAAGAGACGCTTGGAATATTGCCAGAGCGAATAGTTCAAGTTGGGTCTTCGGCATTTATCATTACGAACGCGTTGTATTTGTTTCCGGAGGCTTCTTTGAAATTGGTTGGTACTGCTGACGGAAATCAGGGCAATGGTTTTTTCGTGAATGATATAGATTCAAACTTCGACAATAAGACAGTAATGCCTAGAGAAGCAAGCACTGAAGCTATTTTAGCCTTGGAACCTGATATGGTAGTAATGAAAGATTTCATGAAAAACCGGATGGGTGAACCTTTAGAGCGGATGGACGTGGAAACTCTTTATCTCAATTTAGAGACTCCCGAGGCCTGGATGGACGATTTGGACAAACTTGGGGAATTGTTCGGAAATAAAAAACGCGCCGATAAACTGAAAGCTTCCATTAAGAGCAGAGTTACGTCTGTGGAAGAAACTCTGGCTGAGCTGACAGAAGAGAACAAACCAAGAGTTCTGTTGCTGTATTGGTCGGTTAAGGATGGTGTGATGGCGCTAAATGTTCCACCTCCATCCTGGATTCAAACTCGTATGGTTGAAATGGCTGGTGGTATTCCTGTGTGGAAAGAGGCTGATTTGGGTAAGCACTGGACACTGACGAGTATCGAGCAGATTGCGTTGTGGGACCCGGATGTGATTTTCGTGGTGTCCTATCATGTGAACGCTGTCGAAGTGGTTGAGACAATCAAGAATGACAATATATGGCAACAGCTTAGAGTCGTGGCTAATAACCGGATACATGCATTTCCAGCTGATTACCACAGTTGGGATCAACCGGATATCAGGTGGCTGCTTGGCTTGAAATGGTTGGTCACTATTCTTCAACCGGAGTACTTCAAGGACGTTGATATGATAGATGAAACCAGAGCGTTTTATGAGGAAATGTACGACATAGACGAGGCGGGATTCGATAGTCTTATTCTGCCGCGTTTAACAGGTTTGAACTGATTTGCTCAGTGGGGAACAGAGGAGAATACTTAGATTTATCGCTTTGGCGTTTCTTCTAATCATTGTTTTTCTGCTTTCTTTGCTTTGGGGGCGATATCCCCAGCCTGGATTGACTAGCCTAAACACACTTAGAGTCAATGCTCTGGCCCAAGCCTTGGTGATGAAAGTTCGCTTGCCCCGAGCTCTGATGGCCATAATGCTGGGAGCCTCCTTGGCAAGTGCCGGAATGGTTTTGCAAACTGTTCTTGGCAATCCTCTTGTCGAACCCGGCTTGCTTGGGGTGAGTCAAGGCGCCGCTTTTGGTGCTGCGCTGGGGATTTTATTGTCGACAGGCAGTTACTGGCATATCTCCGTCTTGGCTTCGTTTTTTGGTTTGATGGGTTTGATGCTTAGCTGGTTGCTAGCGCGAAAAATAAGATATGGAGGAAGCATGCTTCGTCTTGTTCTTTCGGGGGTGATGATTTCCGCGCTTTTCTCATCGGGGTTAGGCGTATTGAAATACTTGGCCGACCCTCGTAGCCAACTGCCTGAAATTACTTTTTGGTTGATGGGAGGTCTCTCTGGTTCAAACTGGATTCTGGTTATCAGAACCCTACCACCGGTTGCATTGACGCTTCTGATCATCTTGCTGGTTAGATGGCGTGTAAACCTTTTCTCGCTGGATGATCGTTCCGCTTTCGCTTTGGGGAGCAGTCCAAACAGGGAAAGAATTACGCTAATAGTCTTTTCGGTTATCTCTGTTGCAACGGTAACGGCGGCTGCCGGAGTTATTTCGTGGGTGGGTTTGCTCATACCCCATGTGGCACGAAAGATTGAGGGCGCGGATACATCGCGATCCCTGCCATTATCGATGATACTTGGAGCAATCTTCGTGCTTCTATGCGATGACGTCGCCAGGTACTTGCGCGGTGGTGAATTGCCATTGGGTTTGTTGACAGCTTTCTGTGGGGCATTAATGTTCGCAATACTTATGTCCAGGCGTGGAAATACTTACAGTCGATGATCGAACCGGATGCGGCTATCACTATCAATGAGCTATTTTTTACCTGGCCGAATGCGGAATCTCCATTCTTTAAGAATTTAAATTTGCGTTTTCGTAAAGGGTATACTATCTGTCTTATCGGGCCCAACGGTTCGGGGAAAACAAGCTTAATGGAGCTAATACTGGGATGGAGGCGGGCTGATAGTGGCTATGTTGGTATTGGTGGACGTTCGATTGCCTCGATACCGTCTCGCGAACGCGGGCAGATGATGGCTTTGGTACCTCAAGAAGAGAGAATCTCATTCTCCTACAGTGTACTTGAATATGTGTTGTTGGGCCGTGCGCCGTTTTTACCACCTCTGGCCTCTCCAGGCAGAGATGACAAGAACTATGCAAGAAACTCGCTGGATAGGGTTGGTATTAGCCACTTAATCCGGCGCCTGTTACCCAGTCTTAGTGGTGGAGAGAAAAGAATGGTTCTGATAGCGAGAGCGTTGGTACAAAACCCACGAATTATGCTTCTCGATGAACCGGTTAATCATCTGGATCCGGCGAACTGTGAACGAATTATCGAGATTTTAATCGATTTGAAATCTTCGGGGATAACCATAGTAATGAGTTCTCATGATCCAGCTATAGTGCTTAGGTTAGCTGATCAAGTCGTACTGCTGCGTAGTCATGAGACTCCGGTGATGGGCAGTCCGGATAAGTTACTCACTTCCAAAAACCTGAGCGAACTTTATGGTGTCATAGCCCGTGTTGTTGATGTCGAGGGTAGGAAGCTCATTCTTTGGGGCAAATGACAGGTTTCAGTCCCGAAATTCTGACAAATTAAGCCTGGTAACCGTAAAACTCAAACATCATATAGCAAACGTATGTAATCGATTCTACTAAAAGCTCTCCTTACGTTTTTTCCGATTTTTTCCGGAGGGAGCGACTTCCGTTTATCGCCAAAGCTTCGAATTATTTCGATGAAAGACCTTACATATCGATTGCCTCCCAAATGGGATGCCACGATTTTTTTCATTTCCGGAGGTTTTGCCTTCAGGGTTCGCTCAGCCGATTCCAATAATTCCTGGTTTAAGCTTCTTGTTCTTTTCAGCCACTCGTGGTCTTTGTTGGCTAGTTTCAGTGCCGCAAGTTGATCTTCCACTGAAAGATAGGAAACATCAATGCCGCCACTCGTTGCGAGTTTAGAGACAGCCGTGATAATTGATTTCAAAGCTTTCTCGGGTATGGAGGATTTCATTTGCTGAATTTTGTCCAGGTATGCCGTTTTCGTTCGTTCAGCAAGTTCCGGTGTCGCCGGAATGCGGAAATCGGTCCAAAAACGTCTTGGGTAGTCGCCAAATAATCCGAGCACCCCATCCAGGATATCAATATACCTTGCAAATAATGGTTTCCGCCAGAGCAGCGAGTTGATGAACAAGTAACCGAATCCCTCCTGTACGGAGGTGGAAATTACCGCGTCGCAAGATGCTATCAAACATGAATAGCCTAGTCTTGAGTCGCCGGAAGTTTCGGGACACCATGCTCCGGGAATGATGCCCTCTTTATAAGCTTTTTCGATAAGATCAGAGTAAGGTTTTTCGTCGGTTGAGACGCCGGCGAGAGTTACGATAAGATTGGCTGGACGGTATAGAATGCGAGCAAAAAGGGCTGCCTCAAGTATGTTTTTACGTCTGATTGCTCGAACTGGATATAGTAGAATCGGAGCGCCTGAAATGTATCCTGGATTATTCCTAGATGATAGTTCTTCCAGGGCGACCCTCGTTTCGGCTGAATTTATATCCTCCAATCTAGGAATCATAACGGGGTTCGGTAATAGATAAACCGATTTCTCCAGACCGGCGCCTGACAGGATATTCAAATCTCTTTCGTTGATAACAGCGTAGCGAATTCTGGCGCCGCTGGGGTAGGGAGGCTCATTGAGCAGGGTGTCGATTCTTTCCAGGTTTTTTGAACGTCCACATTCTGGGAAGTCGTGTATTTGCAATAGTACATTGCGCTTTCCCCGGGCCGCTACTTTCATCAATGCCATAGTTAATGCAAGGTTTTTCCCTATATGGTAGTTATGTACCCAGAAAATAGTATCCTCGTCATAACGCGCCTCCAGTCTTTCAGCCAGTCTATCCGGATTAGTACTCAGTTCATTTTCCGCGTATCCGATTTCATCCAGCACATCCAGGCGTATTTTGTCTCGCCGGTCGCCTTCGAACCCGTCTATTATCCGATTAAGAACACTTCCGGTGCCGTCACGGCATCCTGTAACCAACCGAATTTCTTGTATGTAGCCCAGGTGAGAAAGAAGCATTCGAACGGAATACACTATAACATCCGTTACACCGCCGGGATTGAGATGATAATGAAAGATAGCTAATTTCATATGTCGGATTCAAGCTTAAGATCTCCCAAGTGGCGGGTCAATACTGCCTTAAGCTGATTTCTGAGTAAGCTATATGAGTAATACCGCAAACCCAAGTCGTAATTAACATCTGCCATTTCTTGTGCAAGCTCACTGTCGTTGAGCACCTTTTCCGTAAATTTTATGGTTTCACTGGAAATGAAATTATCCATTTCGATTACTCTGAAGCCTTTGGGTCTGATATCGGTTGCATATATGGAATAGTTGTTAACCAAAATCGGTTTTCGAAACCAAATTGCCTCAAGAAATGCGTTGCCGAAACCTTCTATCAAAGAGGGATAGGTGATCAGGTCGGCATGTGGATAGATATCTTCCAAAACATATATTCGGCGCTTGTCTTCTGTTTCGCCACGGGTTTCCTTGATGATGTCGTTTACGAAAATGGCGCGAATTTTCATTAAATCAGCGTATTCCCGAACACGCATTTGATATTCGTATCCTTCATCACCAGATGCATGGGAGATTACCAGCACTGCTTTTTTCTTCATGCGACCCACCAATTCCACTGCATGTTCGATCCCTTTTCTTTGCACAACGCGGGTTGGTTGGAGTACAAAAAGCTCATCGTCACTAATACCCAGATCGGCACGAACATTGTTGCTGAAATCATCCGGAGAGGGCGGTCCTAACTCAAAATTCATTACGTTTGGAATAAGAGTTGATGAAATACCGGTTCGCAGAGCCAGTTGATTCTGTCCCGAGGTGTTTATAACAACATGTTCTATACTCGAAAGATGGGGTGGGAAAGCCATATTGAAATAATCCCAAACACAGTTTCTGAGAAATCTTTTACGTTCCCAAAAGAAATCGTGGTGATGTGCAATAACCGCCATTCCCGTTTCGGAGATGACTTCGGTAAGAGCGAGTGCAAGCGGGATATTCAGGGGTATGGTTAGCGCGTTTTCGACGACTATCAGGTTGATATTGAAAGTTTTGATGAATTCATAGATTTTTGATTTCAGGAAGAGTCTCATGTCATGAATTTTTGATGTCAGTAGACGGGGTCGTATGGTATTGCCAAAGCACTCGTCGCATATTGCCTTGATTTCGGGATGCTGGAAATGAAGCTTTTCTTCTATGAAGGAGTGATCAGTCAGTGTTTCCAGCTCTCCGGCCATGAAGTAGCATTCACAGCCTACTTGATCCAGAACGGTGGCCCATTTACCTGTTTCAAGTGACACTCCGTCAGTACCTGCAAATCTAAATGAGATGAAACCAACTCGCTTTGATGCCATGTTTGTATTCCTCTAGAACGCTATACTTCGCATGCTAAGATAAACGATATCACATTTGAGTCAAGGAAGTATTGAAAATCAAAAAAACCTTGTTTCCCACATCTGGTATAATGATGGATACGATGAACAATTTGGCAGTGGAAGTACTCTTTTTTGTCGTTTCGGCTATATCGGTGCTTCTTGTAGTATTTGGGATACCTGGAAATTTTGTACCCGTGATTATAGCGTTAATAGCCACTCTGGCAGGTGATGGTCGGAGTTTTAACTGGTTTTGGTTTGCTGTCTTCTTGTTTATCGCAGTATCAGGGGAAATGGTAGATCTGATTGTTGGCCTGATTGGTGCAAGGAAATACGGATCCTCGCGCGCTGGAATGATAGGAGCCGTTATTGGAGGTTTTGCGGGAGGAATTTTGGGCACAATGGCATTCCCCCTGATAGGTTCGTTGGTGGGAGTTTTTGTTGGTTGCTTTTTCCTAACCTTTTTGTTCGAATTGCTTTACTCCGAGAAAAGTGTTGATGAGAGTCGACACGCGGGTTTTGGAGCACTGATTGGAAGAGTCATTGCGAGCTGCTATAAACTGACAGTTGGCTTCGTTTTACTTGTGCTGATGGCATGGCACTTCTGGTTCAGGTAAGCTAAATTTCGATTAGCAGGAGGCTGGCAGTGGGATACAGTATTCAAGACAGATTGAAATCAATTTACGGAAGCGCTTTGGGCACCCTCACCACTGGAAAACTCAAGGCCTTGATGGGAAAGTGGCGCGATAAACTTCCTGATATTCCCGTGCTTGGAGATGGCCGTCTGCCCGCCGATGAACGGGATATAATAGTAATTGCGTATGGGGACAGTATTCAGACTGCAGGTGAGGTGCCGTTGGAGACATTGCGGAATTTCATGATTGAGCGCTTATCCGGTTTTATCTCCGGCATTCATATTCTGCCGTTCTCGCCTTATTCATCCGATGATGGTTTCTCAGTGATAGATTATCGGAAGGTTAATCCAGACTGGGGTGATTGGGGGCATATCTCTGCCATTGGCGAAAAATTTCGGCTTATGGCAGACTTGGTTCTCAATCATTGTAGCGCGAAGGGGATTTGGTTCAAGAAATTTCTGGAGGGTAACACAAACTACAAGAATTTTTTTATTACTGTAAACCCAGATGCCAATCTCGCGGAGGTATTTCGTCCAAGAGCTCTGCCCCTGGTTCATGAATTTAGTGTGGCTGGCGAGAAGAAGCTTGTGTGGACAACGTTCAGCAAAGATCAGGTTGACCTCAATTTTGCCAATCCTGCGGTTCTCCTGGAATTTATGGATATTTTACTAGACTACATCGCCCGGGGTGTCCGTATTATTCGATTGGATGCAATCGGTTTTCTGTGGAAGGAAATTGGGACAAGCTGCATACATCACAGGAAAACTCACGAAATAGTGAAGCTATTCCGGTTGGTGCTTAACGAGCTAGTTCCGGGGGTGATGTTGATAACGGAAACCAATGTGCCATATAAGGAAAACATTACATATTTTGGCGAGGGTTGTGATGAATCCCATATGGTATATCAATTTACTTTGCCGCCGCTTATTGCCGATGCCTATATTCGTGGCGATGCGTCCATATTGAGCAACTGGGTAGCCACCCTTCCTGAGCCGAACCCGAATCATACTTTTTTCAATTTCCTTGCTTCACATGATGGCATTGGAGTGCTGCCTGCAAAGGGATATCTAAGTGAAGAGGAAATTCAAATCATGGTAGACACCGCCAGGGAACGAGGCGGTTTGATAGGTTATAAAACCACCGCCAATGGCGAAATTCCCTATGAACTGAATATCAGTTATCGTGATGCAATTGCGGAAGGAACTTTTGCAGACGATGTCAGGGCAGCCAAATTTCTCTCATCCCAGGCGATTATGCTGGCGATGGCAGGAGTTCCCGGCATCTATATTCACAGCATTCTTGGATCGGGGAATTGGAAGGAAGGGGTTGCTCTTACCGGAGCTAAGAGAAGCATCAACAGGGAGAAACTCTCCTTGAGCCAGTTAGAAGCCGAATTGGATAATCCCAATGACATAAGACACCTGATTTTCACCGGGTATTGCAAACTGCTTAGAGCCAGGGGCCGGCATAAAGCCTTCCATCCCAGCGCCCCTCAAACCGTTTTGAACTTGGGGCCCTTACTCTTTGCTATCATCCGCGGGACTTCCTTAACAGGCCAGGTGCTCTGCCTTCAATCAGTCAGTGATAAGCGACAAAAAATTACACTGCCCGCGCCATTTGATTCAGCAAACACGCTGCGAAATCTTGTTAGCGGCAAGCAAGTAGGCGTGGTAGATAAAGGCATTGAATTAGAATCATACCAGGTGCTCTGGCTGGAAACGTTAGGAGAGTTGAAATCGTGAATTGGCTGGAATCAGAGCTTGGTCTATTGCCCTTTAGCCTCAAGGATTTTCTCCTAAAATTCATCATTCCAGTGTTATCGGTACTCATAGCGATCGTTATTCTTAGAGTCCTAGCAAGACGAATCACGAGACGTGTCATCAAAAATCAGGAACGTCAAAAAAGAGTTAGACACAACGTGCTGCAAGTCACTCGAGTTCTAGCCGGCCTTGGGATAGTCTTGTCGGCATTGAATCTCCTAGGCGGTCGGACCATTGTCAGAATTGCATTTCAATTCCTCAATAAGCCCTTCTTCACTAGTGGTAACACTGAAATTTCAGTAATCACCCTGATACTGGCTATTCCGATATTCATGTTAGCTTCCTGGGTAGGGAAAATAACCTCAAGTGGTGTGGAAACCAGAACGCTTAGACGCTTTGGCCTTGATGCGGAGCGAATTTTCGCTCTCAGTCGCCTGCTCCGATACAGCATAACTGTAATAATTGTAATTTTTGGACTATCCGCAATCGGTATAGACCTCTCTGCAATCGGCGTTTTTTTCGGTGTGTTGGGAATTGGAATCGGTTTCGGACTCCAATCCGTAATCGCCGATCTTTTCGCTGGCATAACCCTTATATTAATGGCCTTAATCAAGGAGGGCGATAGAATCCATGTTGGAAATTATGAGGGGAATATCAGCAGGATTCGCCTCATGAACACCGAACTACTCACCTTCGAGAATGAAACTCTCATCATCCCCAATAGCCAATTAACCAGTGGGACTATACACAATTTCAGTCATAAGGATTTGAGTGTAGTAATCGTAAATGATGTGGATGTTTCCTACAATTCCAATCTGGACCAAGTTATAGAACTGCTAAAAGACGTAGCTTCCAGGAATCCCTGGTTGCGCAAAGATAAGGAAATTATTGTTCGGGTTTACACCTTCGCATCCAGTGGCATTACCATGAAACTTCGAACGTGGATTGGCAATGTTGGAGATAGGGCTGAAGCTCGAAGCTGGACAAATCTTGAAATTTGGAGAACCTTTGTTCGCAACAGTATCGAAATACCCTTCCCTCAGCGAGATATCCATATAAAGGCGGAAAGCAACGAAGATGGAGACAACCTTCCGGTAGTCTGAGCCTGTGTTCAGACGAGCTAAAAACTCTGAGAAACAAGCTTAACTCAGGCGAACAACTGCGGGCTGGAACAATGACTAATCATTTACACGCTCCTGATATTCGCCGGTTTCAACATTGACTCGTATTTTCTCTCCTTTTTTGATAAAAATCGGAACCCTGACTTTTAGGTTTGTCTCTGTTAAAACGAATTTTGTGGCCCCTGTCACCGTATCGCCCTGTACAGCACTCTCCGCGGCGGTCACTAACAAATCTTTTTTGGGGGGGAGACGTATATCCAAAGTTTCACCGTTCCATCGAGTGAGCTTGAAGATTTCTCCTGCCAACATGTAGTACTGTGCTTTTTCGTGGCTAGGCATTGGAACCTCAAACTGTTCAAAGGTGATGCTGTCCATGAAGTGAAAACTTGTCTCATCCGAGTAAAGGAACTGAGCTTCAATCTCTTCGATATCAATCTCTTCACAGTTATCCTGACTTTTATGTGTCACCCTGAGGACAGTGCCATTCCGCAGGTTTTTCAATTTGAGGCGCACAAATGCCAAACCCTTTCCAGGTTTCACAAATTCGTGCTCTCTTACTACGTACGGTTCATTTCTTTCCATTATATAGGCGCCTTTAGCCACGGCGCCAGCCTTGATTGTTCCCATAATCACCTGTTGGGTAGCTCATCCATTTAGGCTACGCGCCGGCATCAATCAACTGAGGCGGCTCGTTAATTGGCAGAAATGCAGTCGACTGGGCAAACCTCTGCGCAGGCATTGCAATCTATACATAAATCGGCGTCAATTACCCGTACATCCCCAACCTCACTAATTGCATCCACGGGACATTCAGGCTCACAGGCGCCGCAGTTAATGCACTCAGCACCATCTATGATGTAAGCCATTTTCCACCTCCTGATTCAAGCATCCAAATATCAGAATAATGGAAGCGTCTCGAACTAATCAAGCACTCCAGGGTTTCCATCGGCCAGTCGAGAAGCTTTTTCAATAACTGGGATGCCGAAAAATCGACATTTACATAGCTAATCAACCGGGATATTCCAGATTCTCCGGGGTGGGATTTGTGAGAATCTCGATGAGAAATTTTTTGGCTTCCAAGGCGGCCATGGGCAAATCATGGGAGAGATGATTTCCACATTCACTCGGGCTGGCGCCGGGGATGGGATAGGAGTAATTTGCTATGAAGGTGAACATTTCCTTGATAAGCTGGACGATTTCCCTGGACTCTAAATCGCCCTTGAGTATCAGGTAGCAACCAGTCCGGCATCCCATCGGTCCAAAGTAAACCACTTCCCCGCCCCAATTGGAATTGTTGCGCAACCAGGTGGCACCCAGATGTTCGATGGTATGCAGAAGGGGCACATCGAGAACCGGTTCACGGTTCGGTTCCTTCATTCGAATATCGAAGGTGGTTAGCCATTTGTCGCCCAGGCTATCTCTCCTTGATACGTAAATTCCTCTGAGCAGATTATCATGATCGACAGTGAAACTGGCAATGCGCTCCATTGCTACCCCCCCCTCGTGGATTTTAACAGCCTATGAACAAAATTAATAGAATTAGTCGCGGCAAGAAGAAAGAAATCATTGAAATTTGCCTTATTGATTTCCCCGCCGATGATATCCGAGATAGAACGTATGTTGAGAAAAGGTGTATCGAAAATATAACAGGCCTGCGCGATGGCGGCCCCTTCCATCTCGATAGCTAAAGCATTCGGGAAGTTATACTTAATCTTATCGGCAATCTGCAGCTCCTGCACGAATACGTCGCCCGAAACAGTCAAACCAGACTTCACAGCATTGTTGGAATTCGGCGATGGGATGGATTGAGCCCTGGAAAGCAAGTGGGAATCGGCAAAATAGAAATGGGGCATCTGTGGAACCTGGCCGATTTCATAACCAAATGAAGTGACATTCACATCGTGATGGCACACCTCAGTGGATATCACAATATCACCAGGTTTGAGCTCTTTGCTGAAACTCCCGGCAACGCCGATGTTTACCAATACTTCCGGTTTATACTTGTCGATTAGTAGGCTGGTAGCCACGGCAGCGTTAACTTTCCCGATTCCAGAAAGCAGCAGAATCAGTTGATGACCTTCCAGACTCCCCTGGTGGAAACAAAACCCCGCCACTTCCGAGATTTTCGGTTGCTCAAGTTTGGATACCAGCATTTCCAGTTCATTTTTCATCGCCGCAATAATGGCAATTCTCACGTTCACCCCTCATATCAGTTAGCGCACTTAACAGCTGCTTCAAAGCTTTTATTTCAGTTTGTCGTCGAGAGGGTCTTTTTTACTGGATAGAAATAACCACGAACAGTACCCTTAACGTCATTGGGTTTATGAACCCTTGATGATCCTAGGCAGTTCAACACTTCGCTGTCAAGCGAGGAGAAAGCAGCGAAATCGTTGCTATGTCAATAATCGGAGCTTTGATGCTAGTTCTTCCAGGATTTAGAATCCTAAATGTTGAAGCTCGTTCGGAATCCAAACTGAATGAGGTGGTCTGTGAGCGCATTGCCGCTGGACTGAAAGGAGGCGACAAGGCACAAATATATCCGGGCAAAATTGATGTGAAAATCAAGAGTATCAGCACTAGCGGCAAATTTTTTCGCCTGAAAATCAAAGGAGCGAAGCGTTTGATGCTTATTGGAGGAGCGATAATCGTTTCTCCGGAATGGCCGATCGAGCAGAGCAGAGAGATACTGCTCTTATCTGATGGTCGAGGCATTCCCGAAGGAGCTTTGACCGTACGGGGCGGCCCTTATGTGGATTTCAATCGCGAGGGAATCATTGGCCCCGGTAGCTTCTTTGCTCGGCCCCCCTTTGTGGTTGTGAAATTTTCTGCTCCCTATCCTACTTTTCCAGGTGCCCGGCTGAGCGTGTACGAAAGAGATGGAAAACCGCGGTGCTTTACTGTACTTTGGCCCGGTAAGCTGAAAACTCAGGAGCTAAGGCGTTTGAGCAGAATCACCAGAAACCGCCTTAACTGTCATTCGCGTCCCTCCGAAATTTATCGGTGCATATTGCATTTGCGCGGTTGCGTGAATGCAGCTCCTATAGCAGGAGAGATATCTATGGAAAATGCCTCCCTAGTGGGTATGTGGTTGGTATTGACGGATAAACTCAAGATTCTGAAACACAGAATTTTGAAAATTGCTTCCAAACCCGGCGGAGCGAATGAGAAAATGATGCGAGTTGAGGGATTCCCAGACGGCCTTATTCTGGCTATTGCCCAAAAGATGTGCGGCACTGCGGAGCTGCAACTTCGTAATGGATGGTTTTTCCCGCCCGAAAAACTATTCCTATCACCTCTTCACAGGACTTGGTTAAAAAAGGTGCAAGAGGCTGGTACTGAGGGTATTCGCATCAGCGCGCCAGCACATGCAGTTGAAAGAGTGATTCTGGAAGAGCTTTCCCGCGCCGGGCTAGTAAAAGGCGGAAAGAAACTATGGTTTTCCACAGAATCGAGTGAGGCCTTGTCAGCCATGTTACTCAGTGGTAATGAGAAGGGTGATAAGATTTCACTGTCCTACGCACGCAAAATTCTTGCCGGAAGCCGAAGCCGAACACTTGAACTTCTGCATATTATGGAGTCTGAGAAACGTCTCTCGGCTCTCTCCGATAAGGGAGAACGGATAGTATGTCAATAAGGCACATAGTCATTTCAATTGTTGTGGTGTTAACTTCTTTTTCCTGCCAACGCTCGTCGCCACAAATCGACGAATTGCAATGGCGGCTTCTCTATCGTGACACTGGTGTTTATCGCTATGAGGAACTGGCAATATTTGTCCGCGCCTCGGACAGGGATGGTCCTGAAGATTTGGAGCAGATAACAGTGTCGGCTGGAAATACCGGCTTAATCTGGCGTTTTAGTGCTAATGAATGGATCAAGGATATCGGTATGGAGGAAGAGGGTGCATGGATTGGATTGCCCGCCGTTATTCCCTTGGAAGGGTTTAGTCTTCCCGAGGAGCTCTATACCCTCACGTTGGAAGATAGGACGGGAAGGGATCACCAAATCACTTTCAGGCCAGATCCAAATCGCTTACGGATGGTTGAAATCAAATGGCCGCAAGCACGAATAGAGAACGGGTTTTTTTTACTCGAAGAACCATATGAAGAGGGAACCCTGATTTTCAGAAATGAGGATTTGGCGCTTAATCAGGTGCTGCAAGTGGCAAATGAAACTGCGATTGATGTACACGAAAGTGCTCATTGGTGGGAACTCTGGATACCGCTTCCCGAGCGAACTAGTGGTTTCAGGCTGGGTCCATTTCCGCTGCAGACCACAGGGAGCGAAAGCTCGCTTTGAGAACAATGGATTGATTAGTGCTTATTTAGCGTAGCCGAAAAGTTTTTTCATGCGTTTCATCAATCTTGCGGAAAAGCTTCTGCCGTGAGTTGCGGCAAATTCCGAGACAGCCTGGTTTAGTGGATACTTTGGGTCACATTTTTCTTTCAGGCAGTGCCAATGCTTAATCATCCAGATATATAGATCGGCCTCTGTTCGATTTGGGAAACGAACCAATATATCCTCTTTTTGTATGATTTGAATTATTGGACTGTACAGGTTGTCAAACCATGAACGCGCGGCATTTTCAAAGGGAATTTCGTTGCTGTCATCCATGTTGATGAAGTACTTATGACCTTCAATGTGGTTTAGTAATTCATGCCATCTGCCGAGCGCGGTGAAGTTGATAGTTTCAACGGGAATCATCCGTGCGAGTCCGGTTTGTTCCAGCACGGAGTTACGCTCGTACTCTATTACCGCTTCTATGATTTCTTCCCTGCTTGCCGTGGACTTGATTGAAATCTTTGCACCGAGCTCGATTACCTCTGCGTCAATGTTCTTCATTCCCTGGGATAGTGCAACAGAGACGCGATGGTTTCCATCTCGAACAAAGTACAGCTCGCCGATTTTCAACAATTTAATGGGAGGCAGAATCACATCCGTGAGGTGTGCCTTGTCGATATTTTTCCAACGCTGCCGAAGATGTTCCTTTTTCGGGAAGAAATGTCTGCTGAAGTCCATATATCTATCTTCGCTTCCAACAATTTTGTCTATGGAAACTGTTTTCATGCTGAGATATCTTTCACTTTCCGGCTTCAATACATTCTTGATATCGTGGAAAGATAATAATTGCCCTGCCTCTGGGTTTACAAAATTCTTGAGAGACTCAATCCAAGCCCTTTGCTTAGCCCTAGAGAAATCACTGTCTGCCTTGTACTCCACATAGGAGTTATCCATCATCTCATTCTCCAAATTGAATACGATATGATCATAAGCGTTGATAACGATCGTATCAGAATAGCGGGTCGATCGCTTTCCGTTGATATCGTACAGATGTACGTGGCCATGTATGAGATATCTTGGTTTGAAACTTCTCATAAACCATAGGAAAACCTTGAAACCGCGGTGACAGGCATCCACTCGATCATGTATGCCAGCCGGGGCGGCATGAGTTAGCAGTATATCTAGCCAACGGCCGCGGAACACCCTATTTAACAGCATGGGAGGAAATAAGGTGGCTATTCGTAAAAACATTTGCAATTCCGTGAATTGATGGTAACCACTGTTATAACGGCGACAGCCGCCAAGCCCCGCCACGATGAGATTGCTTTTCTTCTCGAAGTGGACACTTCCGTCTATGCACTTTGAGCCAAAACCCTGGGGGATGGCTTGAAAACTATTCGAGCCGGCATCGCGATTTTGTCGGAAGCGGGGTAAGCTCGATAGATTGTGATTGCCGAATACGAAGAATAGCGGCTTGTTAAGGTGGGTAACGATGTACTCATAGTAGATTACGTCCAGGTCACCAGCACCCAGTACACAGTCAACTTCTCCGAATCGATCCTTTATATTGGGAGAATAGACAAGAGGATCGACATGATCGGCAACTGACATGATATTCAACTCCCCATTAGTACACAAAAAAAGACAGAAAATCAATGGGCTCACCATGGAGCTATTAAGATGCCTGTGAAATCGAAGTTCAGTTTGGTTCTCATAGACTGAACCCGCACGACTCAACATGGGAGCTGAGATTTAATCCGAGATAGAGAGTTCTACACCGTCCGCCCGACAAGCTCAAACAATTCGGAACGAGTAATCTCGAACCAAAGCGGTCTGCCATGCGGGCAGCGGGGACTTTCAAGTGCAAATGCCTGTTCAAGCAGGCGATTGGCGGCATCATCATCGAGAACACTTTTATCCTTCACGGCCGCCTTGCAAGACAAATCTGCCCAAAGTGTAAGCTCGAAGTTCTCAGCCTCAGCCACTCCTTCCTCGAGAAATTGGACAACAGCATCTTCCAGATTTTTTGCAACAGAGGGCAGGGATATCAAACACCAATCCCCTTCAGCATTCTTGGCAATTTCAATTCCAAGGGCCTTGAGTCTTGGTTCACGCAATTCCAGTTTCATCTGCGTAGCCTCATCCAGATTAAGCGATCTTGGAATCAGCAGCCGATCAGATTCGGGTTTGGCGTTGCGAAATTTTTCGTATAACACCCTTTCATGGGCCGCATGCTGATCGACAATAAAAATTGAATTGCCACTTTCGGCCACCAGGAAAACTCCCAACGCTTGTCCGAGATATTTGAAATCCGTACCCTTTGGAATCGAGCTGGGCACGAAGCGTTCAAATCTCTTGCGAGTTACTTCACGAACGAAATTTTCCGATTCATGTTTGTCAAACTGAACATCCATTCCGGTGTTCCATCTGACAGGCTTGTTCGAACGCTCCTGAACTGAATTCAATCCCATCGCAGTCCATCTAGTCTCCCGATCGTTGGCGGCCATATCGGTTCTTTCAATGTCCACTTTGCTTCGCTCTTGATAGGCTTTTTCGGTAAGGCGTCTCTTGATGGCTTCAATCAATGTATGCCTGATATCCTGGAGATTGCGGAATCGCACCTCTTTTTTCGCAGGATGTATGTTGAAATCAACCAGTGTCGGATCCACCTCGATGAATACGAAGGCAATTGGGAAATTCCCTCCTGGCATCCAGGAAGTGTAAGCGTGTGAAACTGCATGCACCAATGAGAACTCATCTATCTTACGCCGGTTGACAAAGATTTTAATGTGTTTCCTATCCTTCCGAGCAATTTCCGGCCTGAGATGCACAACGTGAATTTTGAAGCCATTCTTTTCAGTCAGTGTTTCCAGCCAGGATGATTTCTGGGACAAGCTCGGCCAACATGCCGCAATACGTTCCAACTGCGAGCCAGCCAGGTATAGTCCTCTTGGCTTTCCATCTGCAAAATATCTGAATGCAATGCTTGGATGCGCAGCCGTCTTTTCAAAAAAAACCTTCTGGCACATCGCGCCCTCAGAGCGTTCAGTCCCCAGAAATCTGCGGCGAGCCGGCATGTTGTAAAACAAACCGCTAAGCGAAACAGAAGTTCCTTGAGCGCCATGAAAGGGCCCGAATTCCATCCTTTCTCCGCCATGCACTACCAAGCGATATGCGACATCCCCTTGTGCCGCTACTATTTCCAAACGTGCACAGGCGGCCAAGCTCGAAAGCGCTTCACCCCGGAATCCATGCGTCTTCACCCGCTCTAAATCCTTTAAATCCGCAATCTTGCTTGTGGCATGCGGAAGCCAGCATAGTTCCAGGTCCTCCTGCACCATACCGCAGCCATTATCACTTACCCTGATGCTATCTATACCCCCACCGTCTAAAGACAAAGCAATCTCATCCGCGCCGGAATCAATCGCGTTATCGAGCAGCTCTCGCACAGCTGCATAAGGTTTATCAATAACTTCTCCAGCCGCTATCTTCCTAGCCACCATCTGCGGGAGGATACGAATCGGTCTATCTTCCATAACAACCAATTATAGAGTAAAAACACACATCAAATTCAAAGATACTGTCATGGCCTCACCTGATGCATCCACAGTGAAAACATTTTAGAAATGTAGTTTTGCTTCAATGCCCATTTCCCATCCGTTACTGAACTCTTCTCCAAAAGCGCCCAAGCCTAAAGCCAACCAAACTTTGAATTCTCCCACATCGGAGAAAACCCAGACCGATTCGTGATGCACCGTAACAGCCATACTGAAGACAGTCGTATCCGGCGCATCCTTCCATGGGTACTTGCCCCTCAGGAGCAAGTGTTCCCGATTTTCTAAATAGTTCTGACTCAAAATTGCCCGTTTGAATAGGGGTAAACGCAAAACATCCTTTGTCGCAGTTCGCCATCGGTATTCCAGTTTTGCCTCCTGCCTCGTCTCACGACTCCTATCATTCCAATGCCAGTGGATACGATGATTAAAAATAAACGATTCCCTTCTTTTCCCTGTGAATATCCAATTGCTTTGCCATAGCAGCTCATACGGTGCCGGCGCCGATGTACCATTCAGATCTTTCAAGACAATTTGCAGCAGAGTCGAAAGATGCTCACTATTGTAAGCGGAAAAAATGGGATAGGTTCCAAAGCGGCCAAAGAGGTTTACAGCCTCAAAACCCATAGTTCCTCGCCACTCATTTTCCCAGCCAACCGTATCGCCTTTGCGCAGATACTCTCTTTCAATGGAGAAGTTCGTATAATTTGGAACAAAAAGGTCAATGAAGCTGGATTTCACAACCCTCCTCACATCCAGCGCAACCTCCACTTCGTAATTTGCTTCTGGCAACCCTTCAGTGGCCCGCTCAAAAACCTGCCCGTCCTGCAATCCAAATAATTCTCGGAAAGGAACATAAGTGAAAAGAGGAAATTGACCCCTGGCGTTGGTTATGAAGTTATACCAAACATCTCCGTAATTCTCGTTTCCGTCTCCATTCGTATCAACGAGTTGACGGAAATTGCGCCGGTAAGATGGCGTAATAGACCAAGATGGAAAACGGATTGGAAAAGACAAAATTCCAGCCCAGCGATTTTCCTGATTCCATTTAGGCGCCCTATTAGCCTTCAGTCTAAGTTCAGGACTCCATTCCGCTGAAAACGTCTCGATATTCGCATTCACATCCAATGCATGGTGAATTTCCCGATTGAAAACCTCACCCCCTGCCGGCCAAAGTAGCGCATAGTCCTTAATCCAGGAAGAGAAGTAGTCTTCTGATTTTGCCTCAAATTTCTTCGAATTCATGATGTATTTAATACCTAGCTCAGTATTCCACCTCCCCCCCTTCCAAGCGGTTTCAGTGCCCCAGGATTGAACAATTGATGAACTGTCATAGAGGGCATCGCTAAAAGCTCGCAGCCAGCCAACATCTAATTTCAAGTTCAAATCATTTGAGCGAGAAAAGCTCAGGATTTCCCCGGATTTTCCTCTAGAGTAAGTATCCTTGAACCAGAAAGTCTCGTAATTAGCGGGAATTCTCAAAGAATGACTGGCAGACCAATTCGATTTCCCAAGATTCCAGGCGCCCTGCCAATCCGTATTGAGTTTCATCCCTAGGATATCCGTGCCTATTCCTATGGAACCCCCATAAGCTACATCTTTTTTCCCAACACCCGAAATAACCGTTCCGCCGCTGATATCGACTCCTCCTTCGAGGGCTATATCACCAAGTATCGGGAAGCTGCCAATCGCCGCAACCTCTTCCTCATAACGCCAGTAAGCGTTCATCTGTGCGCCGCCAGCTACCGAAAACGCAGGATCGCGAAAATAAACCTCGTCGAAGTAAATCGTACCAGAGTTAACGCTCTTAGATGCATCACCTTCCGCATCGGCCCCGTTAAGGATGAATCTCGTTAGTTCGCCCGCGTAATTGTCAATAGCAATCCTTTCAATTGAATTACCCAGAGCACTGCTTGCCGTTCCCTTTGCGATGTCTATTTTGATACGATCCCATTTTTTTCTTTTTGACGATGTCCAGGTAACTTCAATACCGGAACCTTCCTTGTCAGTCATTTTAGCGGTTATGGCACCACTTCCCGTCTCATCGTAAACAAAAAACACCAGAGTTCCATAGGCTTCCATCGGTATACCGGAGAACCAGGAAACCGCTTCCCATCTATCATTTGCTCCGATGGCTTCACTGTGCTCAGACACATCATCTCCCCAATTCAATTTCAAAACTTTGTTCTTCTCGTTTTTCTGGTGAAACAGCGATGATACTTCAGGGAAGGCCGTTTCAAGGCTGCTGTCAAGCGTATCGTCGGTAACTTCAATTCCGGCAGCATATTGATTGGAAGCAAGCTCATTGGAATCATTGCGAATCTCAATTCTAAACAGATTGCCATCGAACCTGGGTGGACCAAGGATTACTCGACCCTTTATCTTCTCGGCGATTGTATTGTCTATAATCAGGCGAAGTGCCCTAACACTGCTCAGCTTGAGTCTCTGGCTGGCAGTGAGCGTTATCCGCAGAATCTTCCAAGTACCGCCAGATTGCCAGGCATCCTTGATGTCTTTGGAGGTTTCAGCGTAGTCCGTCAGGTTCCATTCAAGCATCCGACTGGAGTCCTCAGAATTGATAACTCCGTCTTTATGATGGTCTTCCGCTTCGCCGATTTCACCAATTTGAAGGAAGATGTCGGGAATATCGGTGTTTTGGTCGACTAGAAACATGATTGGAAGCTCTATGCCGGTATAAGATGAGAGATTGATGACATTTTTTGTATCTGCCAGGAAATCTGCAGCACTCCAGGAATTTGTCGCACCTGGCAAATCAAATCTGAAATCCATAACTCTGGCTTCAGCAGGATCTCCCTCGCGGCTTGCGGCGAGAGCAGGGCCGTCTTCACCAGTGGATGTGGCCTGATTCCACAAATAGTCATTGAGTTTTTTTCTACCCAGGAAATCGGAAGAGAAGTAATTGTACTTATCGACTTTCTGGCGGGAGGTGAGGAGTTTATGCCGCGGATTATTGGGCATGCTTCCCGGTATTCGGACCGAGATGCTCTCTGGCGCTCTAACCAGCGTGGATTCAAAAAAAGATAAAGTCAGCCCCTCATCCTCCATGCCAAAGAGCCGCAGCCTGCCCGTTGTATCCGGAGAGGAAAGAGTAACGTCTCCTTCCAAACGAATTCCGGCATTTGCTGTCTCCCAGTCAAGGGAAGTGGCAACTGTTATTTCACCTGAACTTTGCTCGTATTCGTAAACAACTTGTTCCCGATTGATGTTCCAACGTATACTTTCCGCCAATTCCAGAGTAAGCTGCGGTGTGAGTTGAAACTGATTCCCCTGATAAATGAAAAGTTCATCTGCGGCGAACTTCGAATTTTCAATTCGAAAGCTAACTTCAATCCAGTCATCGAGATAAATGAAGTGTGAGAAGATGAGTTGGCCATCCTCTGAAATCTTTACAGTTTTATCCCTTATGCCGTTTATATGGACAACAACCGATCCAGGCACTACGTCGCTTCCCAAGTAGTAGCCAGGATTTTTCTCTTTGATGGCCAGCACTATCATTTTGGAAAGCTTTGCCGGATCGGTTTCCCGGCCGGGGCCATATACTTGAGGATCGGAAATGGCAAAGGGGTACCGGTTTGCCGGATCGCGCAAGCCTTCTGTCGAGCCTACGGCACCATAGACGGTGATGGTTTTCTCCTGAATACTGGCAATGAAACCGAAATCAATCGACTCATTCGGATAAAGAGCGCCACGATCGCGAAGTTGAGGTACAATCCTCCAGCTTTCTTCCGGCAGCGACCTGTTTGAGCGGTACACGTTCTGGCGTTCAAAGGGCGTAAATCTGCCTGGTTCATAAAGAATCAGATAGCCCTTCCCATTGATATTCACCCTTGAAGTCTTCTCGAATTTCCTCCCATCCGGATCGTATATATCTTCTTTGTCAAATTCAAATTCCGCATATTCGAGCGGACTCAACTGTGGTTTAAGATTTGAATCCGGTTTGATAATGAAATCATCTACGGTTTCCGTGCCTACGGCCCTACTGTTCTGGTTCTCGTAATAAACTATTACCTGCCCATCATGAGAGGCGCGGAGCTCAAGCAAGCCGTTTTGGTTATCCACGAAATACTCCGCATTTTGTGCGAGCCGGTATCTACGTTGAGTATCAAATCCATCTCTTCCGATTACCGGCCCGTTTCTATCTTCCAGATAAACAACAAAATTGGATATGTTTTTATCCGGCAGGATGAAGTATTTACCTTCGACAAACTCCATCAAACCGATATCTTGAGTGCTAACCTCGTATTGCCCCTGAAACACCTTTTTTCTCGGTGCGATTGGATCGAATCGAAATAGAATCTCATGCTTGGACTTGGGCGTCAGGAATTTTGCAGAGATGCCTGGAGCACCCCTGTGTGGCAAGGGTATGTTCATTCCGGCATAAGCCGTGGCGCTAACATCGTTGTTACCAACTATTACTTCCTGAACAAATTCGTCTCCCTGGCCTATATAGCCCGCTCTGTAGCTGTTGCGTTCAAAACTCCCCTGGAAAACTGTTTCGATAAACCATCGTTTATTCAACCACAAACTCAGTTTCAAATCTGGTTCCTGGGTGAATATCACACCTCTTTGCAGATCTGGATAGATGTTCTGGCTGCTTCTTCTGCCAAATGTTCCTCCGGCAGCTAGTCGTATTCGCCAATATCCATCCCAAATGAGGTCCACAGTCGTATTTTCCAGTTTGGTATTTATCAGGTATGCTGTGTTTTCGGATATATCTTTATCATTTTCGTGTTCTGCTGGTAGAATTGGACCATTCCCGCTTGGCATTTCCTGTGCGCTAAGCGCCCGTGAGGTTGGCAATACAAAGACTATGAGAAGCAAGAAACATCGTGCAAACTTATACATCCCTATACTATCATGTCACAAATTGGTGAAAAACCAAAAATGATGTGTGAAGAATCGGAAATATATGGGTATTGAACAGGAAAAAGCTACTGCTTTCGTGAATCGACTTTGGGAGAATCCATCACTTTCAGGGCTTTCGCCCTTGCAGAAGGAAGAACAACTATATCAATTCCTTGAGGCAAACAGCGCTGTACTCGAACCAACGCTCAGTTCACCCGCGTTTTTTCCGAAACTGCCGTGGTCGCGCATCTTAGTCTTACTGAAAATTGCTCTGATGGAAATTTCGGACAAAGCGCTTCCGTCGCTAATCAGTGAGACTATAAAAAGCAGCATGAAGTTCAATTTTGTGCAGGATATGCTGCGGAAAAAAGCTAGTGTCGAGTCAGCGAAATTTCAGCTGGAAGATTTCCTGAAGCAGATGTCGGAAAAGCCTAATTCCAGAAAAGAATTGACAGGTCCACTAATGGGTGTGGGTTCGGGTTTGATTGACAGATATGTGGAGAAGATTTTTTCCCGGCAGAGATATATCGGTTTTGAACTCAGGAAGGTGCAACGGTTGAAAATCAGCATTGATGAAATTGCGGATATGATTAAGGCGGCTATGCTTATTCGTCCATCTGTTCGTTATTATTCCCCCGAATCGACACTTGCATCACAACAGCCTCTGTTAATCATTTCGCCCGCTTTTGCTTCAAAGGTATTGAAAGAGCTTACAAAGTCGGTGACTTCGATGCCCGAATCGGTATTACGGAGCGCTGTCAATAGTATGCTGTCTTTTCAGGATAATCCGCACACTGAAGGCACCGCCAGGCTCGCGGCATTGTTTTCGCATCGCTCCAAGTACTTAAAACCCGGAATAACGGCGGACAGGGGTGCGGAGTCTTCAGATAAAAGCTGGTTCAGTATTGCCAGGAAGAATTACAAGATTTATGGTTTCGACTTAGATATGCTTGTAGAGTTGCAAAGCATCGCCGCGGAGAATGGATGGTAGTGGATGAAGCGACAAGTTAATGACACTCTGGAGGCTGTTGTAACAGCGGCCATTGTTTTGGTTTTGTTACAGACAGTCGCAGAGGACATATTGATGATTTCAAATTCGACATGGGCTGCCAGGCGAATATTTATCTACAGTGGATTTGCTTTCGACTTGTTTTTTACTCTGGAGTTCTTGATTCGGAGCTGGAACGCAATCTGTTGTCGTTCTTTTCGCAGATATATCCTGTTCGAAAATGGGTGGGTGGATTTCATAGCATCCGTACCGCTGCTGGTATTCTCTTCAGGACCTATTTCTCTTTCGATAATGAGGGGTATGGTTTTCGCGGGGTCGGGGACGCTGGTAGGCTTGTTGAAAGTGGTCAAGGCGGTTCGCATGGCCCGGGTATTGAGGTTGCTGAGATTGCTCAAGATATTTCGGAAAATTCGCTTTGCCGACTCTGCAATGGTTCAACGGCATACGGTTCGTATAATCACCACCGCTACCTCTACCTTGATTTTCTCAGCTATGATTATTGGAACTGTTTTTGCGGTTTTAAGCATAGATGACCTTGAAGAGGCATGGCTTATAGGCGGAGAGACGGCCGCGTCGGAACTTGAAGGGGTTCGTTTCCTCGGGCCTGATGACGCTGAAAGCTGGGGCTTGTCGGAGCCGTCGGTATTGTTGCTCAAGAGAGATAAACAGACACTTTACACCAAATATGAGGAAGGGTATTTAAGAGACTATTTTGGTCCTAATGATTACTTCATCAGACATGTCGGGTTTTATACCGTCTGGTTTGACGGCCGACCCAGCATCGTATCTCAATCCAAGCTAAATATCACAATCTTTGCCATGAGTCTTTCGGTAGTGTTGCTTTTTATGCTCACCTACAGTCCGCATTTCGCCGTAACAGTGAGCGATCCAATCAATGTTATGGTAAGGGGATTTAGGGAAAAGAGTTATAATTTGGAGGCAAGCATACTGTCCGATTACAGGCATGACGACATCTTTCGCTTAGTTGCGGCTTACAATGATGTATTTCTTCCTCAAAAGGAAAGGAGCCAGTCCGACATCCTGGATATATCGTTCGAAGATATTGGCGATATACTTAAATGACTCGATTATTGCTCATTGCCAACGGCGCTCTCTTCTTTACAGTTTTGTTGTCAGAGGCATTCGCCCAGTCTCCTGATGATGAATTATGGAATTCATTTGTTCAATGGAATCCTGGTGAACCAACCCTCCCCGAGGATGAAATTTTGGGACCGCTGGCAAACCTTCGCAACCCAAACCCACTTTGGGTAGAGGCCCTAGCCGTTTGCGATGATGCGTTTTTGTCAATTAGAGAGGGTAAAACGCCGGCAGAGCAAATACATCCCAGCGTCCGAATTCCACTATCCCTGGAGTTCAAGAAAGCTCTTGCCGATGGTGGTAAGGATGTTTATCCTCGATATGCGGTTCCGGAATATGAGGGGGGGCAGATAATTCTGCGGGTTGGATTGGCGGATAGAGAGGGTAAACAGCTCTCCGACGGCTACATATACCTCTCAGTTTGGAAGAACAACTGGTTTATTGATCGGTGGTCGCAGGATTTTAGCGCATACCCAGGTACCGATGAGTAAACCAGAAACTGGTGGAATTGGAAGCCATAAGCTGAATCCAGGCTCGTTAGGCAATCTCGATCCCTGGTCGTTTTTTGGGGAACCTCTTGCCCACTGCGACTGTGTTGCCTTTTCTGTTGAAAACGACACCTTCGTCCCAATATTCCGTAGCAGCAAACAAAGCATTACCGCCATCGTTATCGTCGCTTTCGCTAGTTCTGTATGCGACATACTCGGCAAGTTTCTCAAAATCTTCATCCAAGAGACATTTCTGTCGATGTGAATTGAAGGAGTTCCAATCATCGATCCTCTTGAAACCTTTGCCCTCATCTTCTATAATGATTCTTGCATTCAGGGATGAAAAAGAATACCAAACTTTGATTCTCTTATTCGGGTCTGACTTGTTGCCGTGCTTTACAGCATTCTTTATAAGCTCGCTAATCTGCTGTTCAAGGAGGTTCACCTCTTTTATCCCCGGAGGCGCTTTTTGTGCTATCATCAGAGTGAAGTATCTTATCTGACGATAGTCGCTGGGAAACTCCTTGTTCAGCATGCCATTCTTAACTAGAAGCATGTGGTTGTCATCTTGTTGAATCTTTTTTACCATTTGTCTATCCTGCAAGCCGCTTAACTGCATCGCCCACCTTGTTGACAATTGGGAAGTAATTCATAAGCTTAGTGAGCTCGATAACTTTTTTGACTGAACCGTGTATGTTTGAAATCAAGAATTCAATATCAAGTTTTTTTGCGGTTGAGTAGATATAAATCAGGGCGCCAATACCGCTCGAATCAATATACTCCACGTTTTGCAGATTGATAACGAATTTATGAATCTTCTTGTTCACCATTTTCATTACCAATTCTTTCAGCTTGTGGGAGTTGTACAAATCCAACTCGCCGCTGACGTCGATGACGTAAATCTCATTGTTTTTTCGAATTTTCAGTTCCAATTTGTGTAGCTCGATTCAGTATTGATTGGTGCTCAGCATCAAGTTTGGAGCAAAACACATGGTATCATGTAAATATTTCGTGGTCAAGGACAGTTTTTGCGTGTTTGGATGCCCGCGGGGCATCAGTTAAGTGAAAAAACTATATGAAGCGCTATGTTTTTTGATTTACAATGGATGCAGTAAAGTTTATGGGCTCCTACTCAATCTATGTGGAAATATCGCATTTAAATCAATTGAATAAGTTGCGCCCCACTTTAATCAGTACCATGCGCTGCGAGCTCAATGAGTTGCTGCAACATTTTGGCGGACATTCTGTCAACGACAGTTTATTCGGATATCCGCTTATCTTTGATGCAGCAGCGCGAAAAACTGCAGAAGCCGCTATGGCAATACACGCGCAAATAAGGAAGAACGATAAGCATCTCTTTGGAGTCACCCTGTTGATTACCAGCGTTCCGGAAGATTTCGATGCAAATCGGCTGCAATCTCTGATGCTTACTGTCCCCGAAAATAATTGTTTATGGGTGGATCCGAAGCTTGTCAACGAGTTCAGCGACTATCTAACCGGTGAATGTGTCGAAGGATTTTTCCGAGTCGATGGATTAAAGGAGATTGGCCCAAGACCCTATGAACTTTTATCGAAATTACTAGTAAGACCTGATCGTCTAAGGGCTGTTCAGAGGGCCTTACAAAAACTCGAAAAAGAAGATAATGGTTTCAATACTCTGCTGCTTCGTGGTGAATGGGGTTCAGGCAAGCGGGCCACTCTGCACAAAGCGCTTGATAAACTCTATCCCGAAGATGAGGTAAGGCCGCTCACAATTCCCTTTTATGAGAATTTGGAAGATCCTATGGAACCGTTCGTGTTAACTCTAAGGACATCCTTTGCCAACCTTCCTGAATATCTCGATGATGAGGAGAGAGTGTGGTGGACAAGCACTGGCTCCGAAATCCTTAAATCTGCCCAGAAAGGTGGTATGTGGAAGATTTCGAACAATCAAATGCCGGTAGATCTCATTCAAACTTTTGCCTTATATGCAAAGGCGTATATTGAGCGACAAAATGGTAAGCCTGCCTACATACTGATAGACGGATTCAATCCTGAAGCTGAAACCGCTTCATGGCTTCGTTCATTCTTCATTGAATTACTGACTAAACAAAGCTTTCGACTAATCATTGTCTATGATTCGGATTTGTTTAACGAGAAAATAGCGTTGCCTGGAAAGGGCTATGAGATAAGTTTCAGACAGCCCTCGGAAAATGCGATGGTGTCCATTTTGAAGACTTCGAATGTCAAAACCACTTCAGGAGAAATCACTAAATGGTTGAGAAAATGTGGCGCCAGCTTATACAAGCTTTTTTATTTAATAGTGGAAAAAGAGAAAAAACTGAGCAAATCAAGGATTCCAGGCGAGGGCCTAGTCGCATCGCTCGATAACGAACAGCGCAAAATGCTTTTTCTAGCATATGCGGCCTCTGGGCTTTGCGACAGGGATTTGCTTGTTGAAAGACGAGGAGATAAGGACGACCTGCGAAACGCACAGCTTGCATGCTATAGCTATCTGCTTGATTTCGGCTTGGTACGGGAATACTCTGACGGCAAGGTTCAGGGATTTTCCGGTGCTCATGCAAACGTGATTCTGCAGGATATCGAAATGCTTCGGGAAGCCGAGAGTTTTGGCGAATACTTATATAGAAGATACCAGGCCAACTATCCGATTAGCCTTCTCCGCCTCTTCCGATATCTGGAGCGCTGGGGTCCAATAAAACTGGCCATAGATGTTCTAAGTCAACTTTTCAACTATCTTCTAACAAATAGAAGACTGCGGGCCGTGGGGCAATTGCTCACATCATCGATTATGTCGGTGACCGAATTGAACGCCGCACAGATGGAATCCTTGCAAAACGTCATCTGCACCGCCCGACTGCGTTATGTTTTACTCACTTGCAACATTGATGAAGTCAAGTCGCAAGTAAAAGACGGTAGCGTATCGCTGATATGTGGTCGAGGCCCTTATGCTGAAGAGTTTAAACTGCAAATAGCGCGTTACTATTATGCTATTGGACAACAGGAAGATGCGCTAAGCGCTTCCAAAGACGCCCTATTTGCATTCCAGAAATCGGGGAATCACAAGGGGGAAACCTACTCCCATCTCGAATTGGCGCTAAGCCTTCTTGCAAGCGGCAAAGTTCGAGATGCAATAGATCACTTCGGCATTGCAAGAAGAATCGGCACGCAAGTTGACGTCTCATGGGGTGTTATTCGAGCCGCGGCAATGGAAACGATTGGCCATTTTCTTTTCGGTGACATTCCCCGCGCAATGAGGCTCTGCCATGAGTATCGTGAAATGGCCTATAGGAACGGCAGACGAGATTTACACCTGCTCTTAACTCTTGTAGCTGTTCGTATCAACTGGGAACTTGGCCGCTATCAGGAAGTGACAAAGCTTGCCGAAAATGGACGGCTTATTTCGGATTTTTATGGATTAACAAAGGAATCACAGATTTTCAAAGTTTGGAAGGGGCGTTCTTTGTTAGCCGATTTCAGGGAAGAGGGGGAAGGAATCCTTTTACGATCCGGAAATCCACGGGAAGCCAATGCCTATCTTGCGGAAGCTGCCTTTTTAACTGGAGATATCGAGATGGCTAGAAGATATATCGCAAAGGCACGCGTATTGAAACGTCGGAATTCATATCTGCAAGGAGAGTATGACGTTTGGTCTGATGGATACTCCCCCATAGAAGGCAGGCTGACAGATTCCGCTGGTCCACTGGATGTTTTGGGTGAATGGATCGAAGCATTCGGTATTTATATTTCCGGAGGAAATGGTAGCCTGGATTGCGTTATGCGTCTTAAGAACCTTGCTTCAAGGGATGGTCGTCGAATCCCAGCGCCTTATAGTTATCTATACCTCCTATGGGCGGCTCTGATTGCCCCGAAAACAGAAGAAGAGCAACAAGTTCATTTAATTAGCCAGGCCTATAATCAAGTACAGCTTAGCGCTAATCGCTTCGACGATTATCAGGCTAAACAAGCCTGGTTGACTGCCAACCCGTGGAATAGAAGACTGATAGAGGAGGCCCAAAAAAGGAAATTTCTATAAGAGCGTTCAACTTATCCTGTTTTCTCCACGCCTACTTCAAAGTTGACACATATCTATACCTCACAGTACAGTTGGTTTTTTTAGGTGGCGTAGCTCAGTTGGCAGAGCAGTCGGCTCATATCCGATAGGTCGGGGGTTCAAATCCCTTCGCCACTAACTTGCAGAAAAGGTATGTGGGGTGTTCTCTTTTGAGAACGGAAGCATGAGCGATTGACTTGCTGCTTCTTACGAGATTCAGGGTATTAATAGTGTAGCCCCCCGCGGAGCATGAGCGAAAAAATCGGGAATATCTTCTCATTGAAGGAAGTACTTGCACTTATCCCAATCCGCGTAACCCAGCGATTCTTAATTATATCCATACCGAGACCTGTTCGAAGCACGGAAATAGCCTTCATGTTGTATTCGTTCAAGGCATAGTTGGAGAAAACCACACCAATACCCACAAGAACCACCGGTGTTATGGATCCTTCAGGTCGATAATATGCCGAAGCATCAAAACCAAAAATCGAGTCGTTACTGGCATCAGAACCAAGCCCTGATATGCCTCCAAAAACCCTGGTTTCCGCACCAAGATTTCGCAGAAATGGTGCTTCCCAACCGGATTGAAGCAAAAGCGCGATATCCACAGCCGTATATACTGGCAACAAACTCTTATCGGGAAAAACTATCAGTATCGGCGAATAGCCCGCATGGAATTCAACACGCGTTTTCATTTTCACCGGCTCGGTGTCTCTGCTCTTTTCCGTGGGTTCTACCCTAAGAGCCCCTTCAGAGCGAGCCTCAACCCCATTTGGAT
>UWYT01000083.1 GCA_900608495.1 Olavius algarvensis spirochete endosymbiont
TCTCAAAGCAAACGACTTACTCCCTTGAATCCCCCCTCCCCCCCAAGCGGCTCATCCAGGGCCTTTAGGTATCAGCTTGCAAATCCTACTGCTCTAGGGCCTTCCTCAAAGCGGCAACAGCTCCCTCGAAAGCCAGGGCTTAAGCCTGCAAGCCGATACTGCTCTTGCTAGTCGATAATGCCGCATTATCGATTAGCAAAAGCTCCTAAAGGCCCTCACCTTCG
>UWYT01000252.1 GCA_900608495.1 Olavius algarvensis spirochete endosymbiont
AGCAGAAAGGTACGATAGGATGCTTAACTTGTAACCTCGGAGTGAGTCACGGGTCCATAACAGATACATAATGACTGCTCTAAATAGCGAGGGGCGCAACCCCACGAGAATTAAGAATAATACTGCCCCGAGAGCCGAGACTATGGCGGATGATGAAACGCCTATTAGCGGTTTGGCGATGAATCTAATCGCGATTGCAATCATGCCTAAATGGAATCCGCTCAAAGCGAGCAGATGGATACATCCAGAATTCTGGAAACGGCGCATAACTGGCGATCCGGGATCCGTGTTCCGCCCGAGCAACAGAGCGGTTATCAAAGAATTTGTATCTGGGTCGGATCCGGAAAGTCGTTCGATAAGCGTGCTGTTTAATCGGTGGCGAAAACTATGGTATCGAGTCCTCCAACCGACAAAACTGGAATTCTTTGAAAAAAATATAAATGGGAGACCATCGGCTGTTTTGCCGGCGAAATTCTTGTGTGATTTCAACCTGCCCCTCATCTGCATGAATGCTCCTGCACCAAGGCTCTCTGTTGAACCATTACCAAAGATGAGGGTTTTCCCTCGGGCACTGGCTATCAAACTTTCCGATTGAGATTCTATTAGGCGACCTTCAACTATCCAATCACCACTCGAAGTTGGCATGGGATCGGAAGTTAACAAAACTTGAATTTGAATTATTTTGTCAGGAATTATTCCCGGGGATGCACTTTGCCTCAAAATTCTGTATACACCGAAGCTACCGAAAACAAGTAGAAAACCAGCGATACCGAGTAATAACAGATTATCTATCGATATTTTGCGAAAAGTTTTCCGAAGTTCCCAAAAAGCACTTGCAACAAGCGTCAATCCAAAAA
Organism: Olavius algarvensis spirochete endosymbiont; assembly: GCA_900608495.1. Lineage (GTDB taxonomy): Bacteria > Spirochaetota > Spirochaetia > DSM-2461 > DSM-2461 > UBA2779. Next base: position 858 of record UWYT01000252.1, read on the forward strand.
AAATTGCCGTTGGAGCCGCCAGTATGTCCTGGTCTGAACCATATTTGCAGTAATTATCAAGTAGAAGGAATGCGAATCCACCGACGGCGACTGGAGGTGCCAGTTCTATCAGCGTGTACTTCATGCCATTATGACAGGAATATGTTGGATATGGCTTGAGCTCAATCTTTCGAAATATTTCAGAATTCTTCGACTCTCTCGTTATCCTGCTCCGCTGTCTCCTCGTTCGTTGGATCCTCTGCTTCTGATTCGCTTGAGTCTGCGGTTTCTTTACTTCGCTGGCTTAACTCTGTTGAGATGCCGTCCTGCTTCATTGCATTCGATCGTTCTTTGTTGATATCGAGGATGTACGAAAGGAGCAGCATGCTGAGATTTTCGGAAATTGGCAGAAATTCAACGCGCAGAGTCGATTCATTTCTTGTTTTGTTGTAATGGCTGCTCTTTACCGTACCTGCTACCGCGGCTGTTTCATTTCGAACAATGAACTGAAGCTTTAGGGATTGTCTCTTCCTGATTAATCCTCTTGACACCAAAGCCGCGCCACCCTCTGATATGTCAGTGATTAGGCAGTCTCGCTCCAGAGAGGATTCCATCAGATTGTCAAAAGCTTCGAGATTCGTACTCAGATAAAGACGGGCATAAATTTTTGCCGGTGTTCTTATGAAGTCACGCTTTTGGCTTCGAATAAGGTTGTCGCTGTGCTTAAGATGGAACAAAAGATTGCTTTTATCGTAAAATTTTTCCAATATACGGGTCTGAAAAAAGTAACCGGCATCATCCTTTCTCCATAGATAGACGTTTAGCTTGCTCCGACGCCAACTAAACCCCATGGGAAGCGGATTGCCTACCGGGATGGTGATGGTAAGATAATTATCTTTGTTTTCCACAACCGTTGTGCTGTACACCCCCACTCCGCTAACCCGTATCGTAAGACTTTGATCTATGGATATACTGCGAGTGCTTTTCAAACCCATATAGTGTTTCATTCGATTCAGTTCGATATCTTTTCGATATGCGAATAGATTTTTGAGAGCTTGTGTTTCGCTCTCAAGTCCATCTCTTCCCAAAAATTTCTTATTGACGATTAGCTCACCTATCAGGGCATTCAAAGCTTCGATTGATCCAAAAATTCTTGATGGTTTTTCAAAATTCGAGTTTTTTATACCAACCCATAGCACTTTGATTTCTGATAGGGAAAAGCCGGCATCCATGCCTTTCAAGTAGAAATCTAATCTGCCCCTTATTCCAGTTGCTGAAGTTTGCTTGGGCATTCGGATCACCACAAATAGGATAGCTGTCAGAATTAGGAGAATTATAATCCACATATCCAGTTTTATTATCGGCGTGTGACCGCTAGAATAGTTCCATGATGCTTGTTCGCTCGCATCCTTACGTTACTACAATCTTGATAATGGCTTTTTTCGTCGTTTTGGGGCAGGTTGGCATGGGTGGGGCGACAAACCTATCGGTTTTGCTTATAATTTTTCTTAGTGAATTGGGATTATTCCTGATTCTCATACATGTATCCTTAGGTGGCTCATCGGAAGCGCGGAAAAGGCTGGGTTGGATTAAACCGAAACTTTCGGATTTGCCGCAGCTACTGTTGCTGGTAGCATCAACCCTGTTGCTTGTCAATCTATTCACAGATTCGAATACAAAGCTTAATCTGTCTGGGGTTGCAGATACAACACTATTTATCCTTTGTTTACTGTTAGCTTCCATCACCGAAGAGGTCTTTTTTCGATCTTGGATGCTGTCAACTCTGATGGCTTCCGGTGTGCCTCGTGTTCTTGTTGTCGCTATCTCTGTTATTGCCTTTGGATTGATTCATCTATGGCAGGGATTCCATGGCGTGGTGGTTGCTGCGTTTGTCGGTTTAGTATACGCGCTGTTCTTTTTGTATCGACGTAGCCTTTTTATACTCATCGGAGCACACGCGATTCACAATATTGTCGTATTCCTGTACCATATTCCATAATTGTTGGTAAATGAACTGGAGGTGATATTTGAGAAGCAAATCTTTCTACTTGTGTGCTCTTTTTTGCATTTTAGGCGCTTTTGCAGCCTATGCGAACCCATCAACTGCTCCAGATGCAGAGGTTTTTCGCAGCCTGGGTTTTCATCCCATACCCAATGGTCAGTTATTCCCGGACATCCCGTTTTTGGATCAAGATGGTGAGAATTTGAAATTGAGTGACTTCAATGGATCGGTGGTTTTGTTGAATTTCTGGGCAACATGGTGCCCGCCTTGCAGGGCGGAAATGCCGTCCATGGGAAAATTATCAAAGATACTGGAAAACAAAGAGTTCGCCATGATTCCGATAAATGTTCAAGAGTCTTCTGAACAGGTTGAAGCGTTCTTGGAAGAATTCGAAATTGATTTCTTGGTTTACCACGATTTTGATGGAAGCTCAGCAAATGAAATCGGGATTATAGGGCTGCCCACATCCATTCTGATTGATAGAGACGGCACCGCCCTGGCCGCAGTTACGGGCGCATTTGAGTGGCATGATGATGACTTGGTAACTATGATGAAACAATGGACGGAAAAACAATAGGATGATGGAACACAATATACCAGGCAACCTGTCAATATATCTATGATTTCACCACAACTCTTCCGGTATAGTCGCTTCGGTGAAGTAGAACAGGTTGTTCCTTGAAGTATTCATCGACTGCTTTTCTGGCGCCGGTGAAATGTCCGTAGTCGTCAACAATCAGAACTCCGCCCTTTGAGAGTCTGGGGTAGAGAATCTTGAGTTCTTTCAAAGTGGATTCGTACCAATCTGTATCCAAACGAAGTATGGCAATCTTTTGAGGAACGCTAAGTTCCAATGTTTCGCTTACCGGGCCTGCTACGAACTTGAACACCTTCTCATCAAGAGGTGATTTCTTCATCAGTGATCGTACTTCATTGATATCGACTGCCCACCAACCTTCAACATCACGTTCCGCTAACTCTTGTCCGCTCGACGCAATTTTGTCATTCGTTCCGGGTTTAACCATTCCCTTGAAGGTATCATATAGCCAAATTTTCCTTTCTGTGCGAGGTTCCACGCTGTAGAGGATGTATGAAGCAAGAAGACAGGCGCCTCCTTTCCATACGCCACATTCAACAATATCGCCTGGGATACGGGCTTTGGATACATATCTTACTGCCTCGGTCAGCGCCCATCCTCGTTCCGGAGATATCATCGTGTATTTTTTGATAGCTCCCCATATATCAGTGAATTCGTCGTCCATGTCACGAAGATATTGATTTGGGGGGATGAGTCCCCAGCCTCTCGATTCAAACAGGCTTCTAGCCGTCTCTAAGGAGAGCTGCCGCCTACTCACCTGGTAAAAGGGAAAGCATCGGAAAAACTGTTTTTCCTCACGGTGTCGAGAACCACTCCGATTTCAGCTGGCTTTATCGGTCCGACAAGAAGTTTGTAAACTGTTTGGCCCGGGTCATCAGATATACTGATAACTGCTACCCTCAATGGATAATCTGGATTCGATCTCTGTATATCATCAACTCTGGATTCAAAGACTCCCCGATTTCGGTACGCGCCTATTTGTATATATTCCCCCCTGTCGTCAGTCTCATATCTGGCAATGCCAAACTCGTTTTCCTGCTCAGTCTCCTGCTCTATCGATTCAACTGTAGCTTCTCTTGGCGGTCTGAATTCTGATGGGGAAAGAAAGAATACTTGTTTCTCATGCCCCGCCTGTTTCTCCCTATCATTTTCCGGCTCTTCGATCAGATTTCTGGTTTCATCCGGAATAGTCTCTGGAGTTTCCTGATCGACAATCGAAGCCTGATCTACAATTTTGTCTGCATTCTGAACTTCGACTGGATTCAGAATTGTTCCAGCATTGTTATAATCACCAAGATCGTGGATCATCATGGGCTCGGAGGTAGTCACCGTGGTTGCGACAGGACTTTCTTCCTGGGATGAACTGGTAGTGATATCGGCTTCTTCATCCTCGGAAGGAGTGGGGTTCTGACTGTTTGAGAAAGAATCCGTAGTGCTGGAATCCCCGCTTAGAGCACTCGAATCATCCGGGTCATAGTTTTCGAAACTGGACGATCCGATTGGAACTATTTGAACGGGGCGAATATGGTCTGACGGAATCCCAATCACCTGTGCGGCACTCATTTCCATAAGCAGGAAGACTCCGGGGGTTTCAAGCCGATCTGTCACAGTTACATTGACACTTTTTCGCCCTTTCGGATTCGTAACTTTCAGAATCGTACCTAGCGGAAAGGAATTGGATGCGGCCCGGAAGTATTCCCGTGAACCAGGGAATTGCGAAGAACTGCCAACGCTGGCATTTCCGGTCCATACCGACTCAGCTCGAAGAAAAGTCGAACAAGACAGAACTAGTACTAGAAAACCTATATACTTTCCCATTACTGATGTCTCCAGATTCTTTTCCGCCGACGCGAATCCCCATCATCGGGATTTTCCAGATTCCCATCAAACACGGACAAGACTGAAACTGCTAACGAGTTACCCAGGGATATCCAACGTTTCATTTCATTGCCCTTATATTCTATAGCTGAAATATCCGCAAATCCGTCGTCCAGTTTGTATGCATTTCCCACCTGCACCAGGCTCCACAAAGCGCCCCGCTCGTCGGGGATAAGCACCAATAGCAGATCCACATCCTGTTCGACGGCAAATCTGACTGCTTCCCAATTCATCATCTTAGCGGATTTCTTGTTTTTGGTCGATATCATTCGATTAAAAACAATATAACCCTCATCAAACAAAACATCCATGATTCCTGTTTCCAGTGCAGTTATCTGAATTTTTTGACTCAGTTCCATTGCTTGGCGAGGAACCTCGACCCTGGTTTCCATGAAAAGGGTTTGCGGAAACAAAGATGCTGCATATGCGGCATGTAACAGCACAACAAGTTCCCATCTAATGCAGTTTGACATAATAAGAATTTCGGCTTCCTGGCTGGCGAAATGAGTGTTGTTAGCTTTGCTTTCCCCCAATATTGATTTGATGCTATATTCCCAGCAGTATGTTCAAAGGCAATCGTATCTACATTGTGGGCGCAGGTCAATTTGGCAGGGTTATCGCAAAGGAAATAGGCGAAAACTACACTACTGCCACGGTTGTCGCCTTTCTTGACGACGATAGGGATTTAATCGGCACCTTAGTGGATGGAATTCCGGTTCTGGGTCCCGTTGAAGCATGTGCGGGGCTGTTGGACCACGGACAGAACGCTGAAGCTTTAATTACACTCCCTTCAGCAGCGCGCAAAAAATTGCGGAATGTTTATGAAGCCCTGCGACAAGCCGGTTTTCCCAAGATTCGGATACTGCCATCGGTGAGTCAGATTATCACCGCAAATCCGCACGTTGTTCTTGCCAGAGAAATTGATCCCCAGGATCTTCTTGGACGAGATCCGGTGTTAATCGACCTGAAGGAAAGCTTATCCTATGTTCGGGGTAAGCGGGTTTTGATTACCGGCGCCGGAGGCAGCATAGGTGCCGAGTTATCACGTCAAATGCTCTATGGCGGAGCGGAGCGATTATACTTACTCGACCATAGCGAAACCAGTATCTGGGCCATAGAGAGCGAGCTTCGATACTTACAGAATGCGGGCATTGGCGAGAAGGCAACTATAATCCCTATTGTAGGTGAATTGCAAGACAGGGATTATGTGAAATTCCTGTTAGGCAGATTGAGAGCTGACGTGGTATTCCACGGCGCTGCTCACAAACATGTCCCCATGATGGAACAAAATCCCATAGAAGTGATTAAGAACAATGTCCTGAGTACTCGCAATATTGTAGATGCCGTCACCAGGGTTGATACTCAGCGTTTTGTTCTGGTATCCACGGACAAGGCCGTTGCACCTGTATCCGTTTATGGCATCAGCAAGAAAATTGCTGAAACAATCGTACTGCTACAACGGAAACGAAACTGTGATTTCATGGTTGTCCGCTTTGGGAATGTACTGGGTTCACAAGGCAGTATCATGCCCCTATTCAAGAAGCAAATACTGGCTGGCGGACCGGTAACCATTACAGATCCAAATGCTCAAAGATGGTTTATGACAATTCCAGAGGCGGTTAGTCTGATATTGAAGGCGGCCAGTTTCTCAGGAAACAATGGTCTGTATATATTGGACATGGGTGACCCGGTACGTATTGTGGACCTTGCCAGGCAAATGATCCGCTTCTACGGATATGAGGAGGACAGCATACCGATAACCTTTATCGGCATGCGTCCCGGGGAAAAGAAGATTGAGAGATTGTGGTCTGACGAGGAGAAGCCAATTCCAACCGAATATCCAAGAATTATGAAAGTAGAATTTCCGGAAGCTCAGTGCAATTTGGCTCACCAGTTCATAGAGGAGATTGAGCCCGTGGTATCCCTCGATTCAAAACGTCCGAAATTCTTTCGTAATCGGCATCGTTTGAGAGAGGTTATAAAACGACATTTCCCGAATGTCCAGGGTCCGGCAGATGAACCGGAATACTAAGACAATTCCATTTTTCAAACCAACCCTCGGACGAGCTGAGATTGCGGCCACGAAAAGAGTTATTGAAAGCGGATGGCTCACCACCGGTCCCGAGACGATAGCATTCGAGACGGAATTTGCGGCCTTCTTGAGGAGTTCCACTGCTGAAGATGAAGAATCAATTAGAACTCTCGCGGTTAGTTCGGCTACTGCCGGGTTGCACCTTGCTCTTGAATCTCTCGGCATTGGCCGTAACGATCTGGTAGCTATACCGTCCCTAACTTTCACGGCAAACGCAGCTGTTATCAGACATCTGGGAGCCGATCCGGTTTTTATTGATTCCGAGCCGATTGCTGGAAATATTGACCCTGCCAATATCACTCACGCCTTCAAGAAGACAGAACGAGAAGGAAGAAGAATCAAGGCCATAATTCCTGTACACCTGGCCGGTCATCCCTGTGATATGGATGGAATTCGCATGGCAATTGGTAATCGCCAAGTTTCCATTGTTGAGGATGCCGCTCATGCATTCCCTTCGAAAACACAAGCAGGGATGGCCGGCTGTCTGGGTGATATCGGTGTTTTTTCATTCTACGCAACAAAAGCGATTACCTGCGGTGAAGGTGGTATGGTGGTCACACGGAATAGTGATTATTTGAAAAGAATGAAGTTGATGCAATTGCACGGCATCGATCGTACTGTATGGAATCGTTACAGTAACAGAACCGGCATGCGTTCTTGGGAATATGACATAATTGCCGCGGGCTTCAAGTACAATTTATCGGATTTTGCCGCGGCGATAGGGAGAGAACAGCTGAAAAGAGCAAAAAGCCTGCTCAAATTGCGTCTGGAACTGGCACAGCAGTACCAGAGGATGCTCAGCGACATTGATGAATTAACCCTTCCCAATGATTGCCCCGGCCATGCGTGGCATTTATTCATAATACGTCTGCGGGATAATACGACTAGAAACCTACTCTCCGACGAACTTCACAGGGAAGGTATCGGCAGTTCCGTGCATTTTATTCCCTTGCATCGAATGCAGTACTGGAAAAAGCTCTATAACTTGAATCCGGAGAATTTTAGTGTGGCCGACAAGTTGGGAGAGGAAAGTCTTTCCCTCCCGCTTTGGCCAGGATTAAAAACCAGAGATTTGCAGCGGATAAGCGGAATAATCAGGAGTTTTTTTTGTGCACGAACCTAAAACACTTGCAGAAAGAATGTCTGGCCGAATTAGTCTGGTTGAAGATGCGGGAGGGAAAAAAACGCTCGTGGGTAAACCGCTAAGATCGACAGTCCCGCAGGGTAGAATTGTCGAGATGCATCTTCCAAAGCCTCCCAAGAACCTTATATATGTTCAAAACACTGAAATCCCCGGTTCGAAAAAGATAACACTCGGTGGTGTTTCGATTCCGATTCTTTCAAATCGCAATATACAGTGGAAAGGCCAGGAAATATTGCTTGCAGCTGGTCCAAATTCCGAGGAGCTTGAAGACTGGCTTTCCAGCGTGAAAATTGATATTGACAGTCGAGCCAAAGGAGAGGGACAACGCCTGATAGAACAAACTTTTGAAAAAGGCGACCCGGGAGCATCCTTTCGCGACGCGTTTCAAGTTGTCGAGGAATTCGTTGAACTGCTCCCATCTGTTGACACACGACAGTTTAGTCATTCGGTTTGCGTCCGAGATGGATCGCATTATGTTATGCACACCGCGACTCCTTGGCCGGGATCAGTTCGTGGACAGGTTGCCAATGTATTGAAAATTGATAGAGAACAGATTAGCGTGCGTTCTTATCCGGTGTATCAAGGCCTGGGTCTCAATTTTTGGAATCCAACACTGGAAGCTTGCCATGTAGCTTTGCTTTCCCAGCGGGCAAGACGTTCTGTTAGATTTTCTGGAGTATTATCTGAAGCCTTCATGTCGGAAATACCGGGGGCGAAATTCCAACTAAGAGCCGCGGTTGATACAAAGGGAAGAATCCTTGCCTCTGAGATTGATTTCACAGTTTTTGCGGGTGCCTTCCTTCCCTTGGAGAACGAATTTCTCCAAAGGATTGTGCTCGGTCTTTTCAGTTTCTACCCCTGCGCAAATTATTCCATCCACGGAAGAATTGCTCGCGCGCCTCATGCTCCGTCAAGTATACCCCCTGCGGCGGGGTTCGAACTGGGATTTCTTGCCGGAGAAACACTCGCATCAAAAATCGCATCAAGCAGTATGTCGACACCGAGCGTATGGCATAGGGAGTCTCTTCAAACTATAGATGCCTCATTTGGATCTGGAATATCGACGCCGAAGGATTTTCCAATTCTCGCACTTCTAGACGAGGCTATCGAGGTTTCGGATTTCAATCGCAAAAATGCCGCTTACGAACAGATTCGCCTCGCTCGCAGGCTACAAAAAAGGATTCCGAACCATTATGGGGGTATAGGACTGAGCACGGCCTGGTTTGGGAACGGGTTTCTAAGCTCGTCAAGAAGGCTTAACTCGGCCTCGCTTTCTTTGACACTTAGCAGAGATGGGAAACTCGAAGTCGGCCTGCCTACCCACAAATTCGACGACTCCCTGAAAGAGGCATGGTCTAGAATTCTGATGAATGAGCTCAGAATTAATAGAGACTTGATCACATTCTCGTTTAAGATGTCAATAGGCGACTTGGAACCTGGCCCTTCAATTCTCGGACGCAATATATCGATTTATACAAGACTTCTGAATCTTGCCGCAAACGAGCTGGCGAAACTTCGATTTCGAGAAGCACTTCCGATTACAGTTACTCGTACTCACCGAAGAGGCGGAATCGGATCCTGGGATGCCAAACTGTTTGAAGGCTCGCCATTCGAAACAATCTCTTACTGTGTTGGAATAATCGAGATTAGACTTTCTACAATAACGATGGAATTTTTGCCAGTCCGTGTATGGTTGATTATTGATGGTGGAAGCATACTTGCGCCGAAATCCGCAAAAGCGGAAGTTGAGGCATCTATTCAAAAAACCCTAAGGTGGTGTGGTTTTAGACAGGAACGAAATCAATTCCCCTCTGTCAACATAAAATTTCATGAATCGATATCAAAGCGACAGTCAAAAGATGTTTCCACTATTCCGCAGCTGATTATTCCCGCAGCTCTTCTCCGGGCGGTTCGTCAGGCAACAAACCTGGATGTTTTCAGACTGCCTATTACGCCTGATAGTTTGGTAGAGTTGCGAAAGCACAGGTGAAAATTTCGTTTGTACTAAATGGCGAACCTGTCGAGATTGACACGATGCCGCATCGCCGCACTTTGGATTTGCTTCGCGAGTCCTTTCAGATACGTTCGATATACTATCGATGCAACAACAGGGGGTGTGGCTTATGTCTGATTCTCCTCGATGGCAACCCGATGCATTCCTGCTTAATTCCGGCATTTGAGCTTCGACTCAGGGATATCTGGACGATGGAGGGGATATCTGCGCGTAAGGAATTTGAGGACTTGGTAGCCGGCTTTGAGCTGGCAAATGCCAAACTTTGCAGTTTCTGTGCGCCATCCCGGGCCCTTGTTGCTGAAGCCTTGCTCAAATCTGCTCTAAATCCAGACATGAAGCAGCTTAGATTCACCGCCGAGGCAGTGAAGTGCAGCTGCAATTCGACATTGAGAATCATTGATGGACTCGAAAAGGCTGCGGAATTCCGCCGGGAGCGTCTTCGTGTATCAAAAGTATAATTCTCCCAGGGTGTTCTTTCCGCGCACCATTAGCGAAACATTGGAGATGGTGGAGAGAGAATCGAATGCGGTTTTTTGGGCTGGCGGCACTGAACTATCATGCCGTTCAATGAGAAAAGATCTTATAGATTTACCAAAGACAGTTATTTCGCTGTGTTTGGTGGAAGAACTAGCACGGGCATCACGTTCTGAGTATGGTCTTGATATCGGTGCAATGATGACCTTTGAACGCTTGCTGCGTATCGGCAAAAGCACTCTGCCTACCGGGCTTCACGAGACCATAAATAGTATCGGTAACCTGCCATTGCGCAATCGAGCCACTATCGGTGGTCACCTTGCGCTCCAAACAAGAATTGGCGATCTTCATCCTCTCCTAGAGTTGCTGGATGCCAAAATTGAAATTCGCAGTCCAAGTAGAGGGGGCAGGAAACGCAGTCAGATTAAGAAGATTCCAATTATGTTACTGGAAGAAAAAAACTTGCTGAATTCCGGGGAGCTGATTTCAAAGATTAGTATTCCAACTGATAATTGGGACATTGCTTTTCACAGAAGGATATTGCCCGGCAACGACGAGAACAAAGTTTTGATATTCACAGCTTTGGCCAGTGTCGAGGGAGGAGTTCTTAGTGAGTGTCGAATGGCTTTCAGCGACGGTTGTACTGGAATTTTGAGGGATCGCGAGATTGAGGCGCATATGACCGGACAGAAGCTTCCTCTTGGATATAGGGAACTGAAGATTCTCGATGAGGCGATAATCGAACTTACAGCACCTTGGAAGACGCGCTCTTATGATCGCAAAACATCTATGGCCTGCGCTAGAGATTTTTTGAAACGAATCGAAGACAATAATATCAATGGAATGATACTCTAATTTTTTGGGAGGGAAAGTGAGCGGCTTCGTTCATCTGCATAATCACTCAGATTATTCACTTCTCGACGGCGCCTGCCGTATAGGTGACTATGTAAAAAAGGCCTCTCGGCTGGGAATGCAGCATCTGGGCTTAACCGATCATGGAAATTTGTTTGGCGCGCTGTATTTCGAACAAGAATGTCACAAAGCAGGTATCAATCCAGTGGTGGGATGCGAAGTCTATATTGCAAATGGCAGTAGATTTGAGAGAAGCAGCAAGTTGCCCAGAAGCTACCACATGGTTTTATACGCCAGGAATGTTGAAGGCTACAAAAACTTAATGATTCTCTCTTCGAAGAGCTATACCGAAGGTTTTTACTACAAGCCCCGTATCGATGATGAACTGCTTGAAAAATATCATGGTGGCTTGATGGCTTCTACTGCATGCCTGAGTGGGGAAATACCGAAGGCAATTCTTGATGAAGACTGGAACAAGGCCCGCAACAAGTCCGTCTATTACTCAGAGTTATTTGGAGAAGACAACTTCTATCTGGAGATAATGAACCACGGCATCCTCGAAGAGAAAACAGTTCGTACCGGTATGCGGAAAATCAGCAAAGAGACAGGTATTCCCATTATCGCAACTAACGACATTCACTTTTTGGAAAGAGAACATGCGAATGCACATGATGTTTTAATCTGCATATCAACCGGTAAGAAGCGGTCGGATGAGAAGCGTTTAAAAACAGAGAATCCGGAATTCTATTTCAAAAGCGAAGAGGAAATGAGAAGGCTTTTCCCGGACTTTCAAGACGCGATTGAAAACACCGTGAAATTGGCTATGAGGTGCGATCTCACAATTCCGAGACTTGAACATAGGCTGCCAAGTTACGAAATCCCAAAAAGTTTTGCCAATTCTCAATCCTACCTTCGCCATCTTACCTTAGAAGGCTTGAACAAACGCTACCACGAAGTCGATGTCGAACAACGCAAGTCGATTCATAAACGAGCAGAGTTTGAACTAAGTGTGTTATCCGATATGAGCTATGTCGATTATTTCCTTATAGTATGGGATTTTATCGATTGGGCATGCAGACACGGTATCCCGGTGGGACCTGGAAGAGGCTCGGGCGCAGGGAGTCTAGTCGCCTATGCTCTCCGGATAACAGATATCGATCCATTGAAATACGATCTTCTTTTTGAAAGGTTCCTAAATCCAGAACGCGTGAATATGCCAGATTTTGATATTGATTTCTGCTATGAACGACGCAATGAAGTTATTGAATATGTGCATGAGAAATATGGGCATGAAAATGTTGCTGGAATTTGCAGCTTTGGTACACTGAGAACCAAAGCTGTCTTAAAGGACGTTGCCAGAGTTCTGGATATACCATTTAGCGAATCCAACGCGATTACAAAGCTGGTACCAGAAGGAAAAATCTTTGATGGCAGGGAAATCGATATGAAGCTGGCGCTGGAAATGGAGCCCAGACTCAAAGAATTCTACAAGAAAGGGGGTGTATACAAGGAACTCTTTGAGGTGGCGGAAATTCTGGAGGGTATGAACCGTCATGTTTCGACCCACGCCTGTGGCAAAGTGATAGGCAGGGGCCCTCTAACAGACTACGTGCCCTTGATCAAAGACCAAAAAACCGGAGATGTGATTACTGCCTACACCATGGATGTGATTGAAACCTGTGGCTTAGTGAAAATGGACTTTTTGGGACTCAAAACCTTAACACTGCTTAAGAATTGTGAAACTTTGATTAGAAAACTGAATCCCAAATTCGACATCGATAAGCTTCCCGAGGATGATGCAGCCACTTTCAAAATGTTGGGAGATGGCAAGAGCGAGGCTGTTTTCCAGTTTGAAAGCCAAGGAATGCAAAAGGTTTTGAGAGATGCAAAGCCGATGAACATCGAGGAGCTTATTGCATTGAATGCCCTTTATCGACCAGGACCAATGCAGTACATACCCAAATACATCGAATCCAAGTATAACCGGCGGAAAATTCAATATCCCCATCCGGATTTGAAGGAAATTCTCCAACAAACCTATGGAGTCATTATCTACCAGGAACAGGTGATGAAAGTGGCCCAGACGATTGGTGGTTTCAGCCTCGGCAAGGCTGATATACTTCGCCAGGCCATGGGGAAGAAAAAAGAAAAAGAAATGGCCAGAATGGAACGCGAGTTTATAGAGGGGGCTGAAAACAAGGGCTATGATTCCAAGCTTGCCAAAGATATTTATGACATGTTGAAGCCGTTCGCCGGCTATGGTTTCAACAAGTCGCACGCTGCTGCTTATTCTGTAATCGCCTATAAAACGGCGTTCTGCAAAGCTAACCATCCTGCTGAATTCTGGGCGGCCAATCTGACCAACGAAATAAATTCCACCGACGCACTTCGAGAATACCTTGCCTATGCCAAAAATGAAGGTGTGAAAATTCTTCCACCCGATATTAACCTCTCCGAAAAATATTTCACTGTGGATGAAGGTCGTATTATTTACGGACTGACAGGAATAAAGGGAATGGGGCAAGGCGCGGCTGAAGCTATAACAGAGGCACGTAAGTTCAAAGGCGATTTCACGGGTTTTCTGGATTTTCTTAAGAAGGTTGATTTGAAAGCGCTTAACAGAAAGGTGCTGGAAATCAGTCTTCAGGCAGGGCTATTCGACAATATAGAACAAAAAAACCGCGCTACCCTTCTTCATAATCTTGACCGAGCGCTTGATATCTCATGTAGAAGAAAAAACGATGAAGCAAGCGGGCAGATATCATTATTTACTGAAAGCGAAACTGCTATTGAATTTCAATGGGAGGAAGTCGATGGATGGACTGAAAGCCATTTGCTGCGTCTTGAAAAAGAACATCTCGGACTCTACGTGTCTGGTCATCCGCTTGATCCTTACCGCTCGGTATGGGAGAAAACAACGAATATGAGTATTCAGGAAATAAAATTTTGCACGAATAAAAAAACTCACAGTGTCCTTGGGATACTGAAGAGTGTTCGCACTGTTCTCACTCATAAAGGCGATAATATCGCCTTCGCGATTCTCGAAGATTTTGATAACACTGTGGAATTGGCTGTGTTTAACAAGGCCTACAGGAAATTTGGTCACCTGCTAACCGAAGGAAATATTGTGCTTATAAGAGGAAAAGTGGATTTAAGTCGTGGCAATCCGCAAATCAGGGTTGACGAAATCCTGGAACCCAGAACACTGACAAAAACACAGCAGCGTGGAAACAAAGCGCTAATGAGCAGCAAAAAGGGGATAAATAAAATGCGAGGAGAGGCCGAAGCAGTGACTTTCAGAATTCATATCGAACTGGTTGATGCGGCACACTCCGAGAAAGAACTAATAACCCTCCGGACCCTCCTTCAAGACAAAAACGGATCTGGACAGCTCTATCTGCATGTGTCGGAAAATGGCGCAAAATCGGTGGTTAAGGCATCGAATAGGTTTAGCTTCGCCGTGGACGACATAGATGATATCAGAAAACATCACTCTGTCGCAGCAGTCTGGAAGGAAACACTCTAGCGAATGAACTATTTCCAACTCACCGCACGTATTATAAGTAGCTTGCTGATGACGTATTATCTGATTATCATCCTTGATATCATTTTGAGCTGGATTTACTCTCCCTCACTAAGCAAGTTCAAATCGTTCCTTCACAAACTTACTGAACCCTATATGCGTCATTTTAGAGGAATTAGCTGGCTTCGATTCGGCATGTTGGATTTCTCGCCAATACTTGGATTGATGGTTCTTGGACTAGTTCTGTTTCTAACTCAGAGTCTTTCCACGGGGGCTTTTCCAACCTGGTACGATTTGCTTTTCTGGATTATTGAAAGAATCTGGGGGTTGATAGCGTTTCTTGCCATGCTTCTCGCAATTCTGGCGCTATTTCGCTTAATTATGCTGTTTGCGACGAGGGGACATCGAGCAGAGTGGCTAGATAGGATTGATAGACTTCTGTTTCCCATTGTTTCGAAATTTCTTGGCGTATTCACCCAAAAGGCCCTGAATTATCATCTTGCCCTGGGTATTTTCGCGGCAGTATTGATAGCGCTGAGGTTTTTTGTTGAATGGGGGCTGGATGAATTGCTGCAATATTTGAAAATAAAGCTTGATGAGCTTAGATAGTTTGAACACGTGTTTCTTGGAGAACTAACATATCCAGTAAGTAATATTGCCGGTATCGGGCCCAGTGCGACAAGGAGTCTTGCCGCATTGGGTGTGCTCAATATCGCGGGTTTAATCAGACATTACCCAACACAATACGAAGATAGGAGCAAACTTGTTCCTCTTGTGAATTCATCGTCAAGAAAACCGGCTGTAACTATCGCCACAGTGCAAAAACAGGAATATGTACTATGGAAACGCGGCAAGGTGTTAAAAGTGACGGTGAGCGACGATACAGAAAATGCATCACTTCTATGCTATGGACGGAATTCTTTAGCATCCAGATTAGCGCCGGGTAAGAAAATTTGGTTAACAGGCCCCTTTGATCGCAACCGCTATGGCGATTTGCAAACTGGAACATTTGTTTTCGAAGACTATGTCGAGAATAAATTTTCGAAGGAATTCGGCAAGATTCTTCCAATATATTCTCTTAGTGGAAAACTTAGCCAAAGACTACTTAGAAATGCAATTAGAACTGCCCTCAATAGTTATGGGAAGGGGATTCGAGATGAGTTGCCAGATTCTGTTCGAACGGAAATGCAATTCCCACATAAAGAGAAATGTCTGCAAAATATTCACTTCCCCGAAAGTTCCTCGGAGCATGAGCTGGCACGAAGGGCATTAATTTTTGAAGAATTGTTCCTATTACAGGTAAGCATTGCGCGCATGGCTTTTTTAATTAGACGAAACGACAGAGCACCTCGCCCCTGGTCGGACAGATTGGTGAATACTCTGAAAAGCAGATTGGACTTTGAACTCACGCGCGATCAAATTGCCTCCATTGAGGATATTAAGAGAGATCTCAGCAATGAACACCGGATGTCTCGGCTTTTGCAGGGCGAAGTAGGCTCCGGTAAAACTCTGGTAGCCTTTATTGCGGCGCTTGGCGCAATTGGCGCCGGCCGCCAGGTTGCCTTTATGGCTCCCACGGAACTCCTGGCCAAGCAACATGCGGACAATGCCGCCAAACTTCTGGAACCCTTGGGCGTGAGGATGGCGTTTATCAGCAGCGATGTCAGTGGCACATCTCGTGCTTCGATCTGTTTGGCACTTGCCGACGGAAATATTGATCTTTGCATTGGAACCCATACTCTCTTCAGTTCGGATGTTAATTTCTTGAAACTTGGACTCGCGATCATCGATGAACAACATCGTTTTGGGGTGGATCAACGACGATTGTTAAGCGAAAAAGGGAATTCGGTGGATCTTCTAGCACTCACAGCAACCCCAATACCTCGAACTCTGACACTGACTGCCTTTGGCGATATGGAGCTATCTTCAATTCGCAGCATGCCAGAGGGCAGGATTCCGGTAGAAACTCATCTTGCTCGCATGGGAAACGAAGAGAAGGTTTACAACTTTGTTCGCAGGGAGCTGAATGCTGGTTTCAGAGCCTATTTCATCTATCCGCTTATAGAGAAATCGGAAAAGAGTTCTTTAAAAGATGCTCAAAACATGTTTCTGAAGCTTTCAAAGGAGGTTTTTCCCGAGCACCGGGCAGCCCTGATTCACTCGCGCGTCGATGAGGAAAAAAAACACAGCATCATGTCAGATTTCCGCACGGGCGCTTGCAAGCTTCTAGTAGCCACCAGTGTGGTGGAAGTTGGTGTGGATATACCTGAGGCTACATGCATCGTGATTGAGCATGCAGAGCGCTTCGGGCTTTCTGCTCTGCATCAGCTGCGTGGGAGGGTTGGCCGCGGAAATAGAAAATCCTACTGCTTCCTGGTTTATTCGGAGCCACTTACCGATGATGGGAAAAAACGCCTGATTATCATGAAAAATACTCATGATGGTTTTACGCTTGCTGAGGAGGATTTGAAAATGAGGGGACCTGGGGACATGGTAGGAATTAAGCAGTCGGGATTTCTAAAAATGAGCATTGCCAATCCAGTTAGGGATTTGCAGGTTTTACTGCAGGCTAGGGACAAAGTAAAAAAAATTGTAACTTCAGAATCGGAATTTCTTGAGGAAGAAAACCTGCACAGACTATTTGAAACTTGTCCTCCCTTCGACGAAAGACTCATTAATACAGGCTAGTCGTTTCTTGAGGATAACAGGAGGCCGTTTGGCCGGCCGCATTGTTTCATGTCCCCCAGGACCTATTCGACCTGCGATGGATAGAATACGTGAATCGATGTTTGCTGCACTTGGAGATTTAAGCAGCGTCAGCTTTCTGGATCTTTTTGCTGGCTCAGGGATAATGAGCTTGGAAGCGCTCAGTCGAGGAGCGAGAAAGGCTCTTCTGATTGAGAAAGACAGAAAGAAAAAAAAGACTATTTTAGAAAATTTAAAGATTGCAGGAGGGGAAGAATCTAGCCTTGATGAAACCAAACTGCGAATCATGCCTGTCGAGCGTTTCCTGCGGGGCAATATTGAGCGCTATGATGTGGTACATATCGATCCACCCTTTTCGATGAGCAACAAAGAAAATCTCTTAATCCTTGCAGACAGGGCCGGACAACCCTTGCCAGGCGGAACTTTGGTTTTTCATTATCCATTTGGAGATAGACTGCCTGATATCGCCTGCAATCTCAGACTCTATGATATCCGAAATTACGGACAATCCCGGCTCGCTTTTTATACCAGGGACAATTAACCAAATTTTTCTCAGCGGTCCTTCGCAATAATTCGATATACAAAGCGAAGCATTTGGAGGATTTGGTGTCGCGCTTTCAATTACTTAGATTCTGCGCCCTGTTGCTTGCAGCATTGGCGTTTCGCGCAAATTTCATCCTCTCCGCCTTAACTCACACGGTTATTCAGTCGGATACATTGTATGGGCTTTCAGTTCGTTACAAGGTTCCTTTGAATTGGATTATGCGCGCGAACAATCTAAGGAATGATAGTATACACCCTGGAAAAAAACTCGTAATCCCGATCGATGGAATCGAATTTATTCATATAGCACCCGGAGACACTCTTTCGGGAATTGCGTTGGAGTTTGGCGTGGAAGTGGAGGAGCTGCAGCGGATTAACAACATGAAATCCCATGAGATTGGAATTGGGCAGAAGATTAGGATTCCCTCTCCAGTTCAAGCTAATAAATACCGGGTAGCTGCAGGCGATAACCTGCTTGCAATTGCACGACGCTATAATCTGTCCGTGGAACAGCTCAAGGCATATAACAGGCTTGATAACGACGTAATCTATCCGGGACAGATTCTGATTACCAAGGTGGAACGACCCGAAACATACCGCATACAGAAAGGGGAGTCACTCTGGCTGATTGCAAAACGCTTCGGTTTATCAGTGACCGATTTGAAGATGTGGAATTCACTGCAGAGCGATGAAATCCGTCTGGGTGATGTGCTGACACTGTTTCCAGGCCTTGGCAAAATTGATTCGAGCAAGGTGGACAATGAACTCGCCTTAGCGTCTATCAGAATTCCGAAAGAAGAAGATAGCGGCACCAAACACACTGTTTTGAAAAATGAAGGAGAGTATTTTTTCAGCTCTCCAAAAATCGCAGATCAACCAAGTGTTAGCTACTGGGAAAACTCGGAAGCCTCCACCCTGACGGACTACCGCAGGGCCAAGCAGATTCTAGACAAATTTAGAAATCAAATCGACGCAATGAAAACCAAGAGCAATGCGTTAAAGGGATGGCACATTGTAATAGACCCTGGTCACGGTGGTTTGGACCCCGGGGCGATCGTTTCGGTTGCGGACGGCGTCGGCAACCCGCTCGTCATTACCGAGGATGAGTATGTCTATGACATCTCAATGCGTCTTTATCGAATCCTGCTTTTACACGATGCCTCAGTGTCTCTGACGGTGCTCTCGCCAGACCATCATGTCAGGGATGGGGTTAATGCGCGCCAAACCTTTGTGAACTTGAAGAATGAAGTGTACAACGCAGAATTCCTTAGTGCACAAAAAAGCTGGAGACCTGTTGGAACTATTGAGGGTTTAGACATGCGCAAGTCCATTGCCTCCAAAGAGATTGCTGAAGTTGCCGCACGGAATAAACGAAAAGGAACGATATTTGTTAGCCTCCATGCGGATAATTCTCCAGAGCTACCACCTGGTAGAGCGGTTCTCTATGACGGAGAAAGCGATAAGGAACTCAAAAATTCCATGCGTTTCGCTACTGCACTCTCCTCGCATCTTGGAGGAGGGGCGTTTATCAGACATCAGAAACTGAAAGTTTTGCAGAACAATCCGGCAGATGTTGCAGCTCTTGTTGAGGTGCGGAATATAAGTTATTCCCACAATGCCTGGGCCTTAAGATCGTCCGATTTGCGCGAACAAGATGCATTGATGATTGCGGATGGTTTGCTGGCATGGGCGCGAGAACATTAGCCGCTGGACTACGCTACAGTGGGTGGCATAATATGTTTCAGATGAGCGAAAACGACGGAGGGCGACTTAGAACTCCTGGAGGAACAATGAGCCTCTTTTTCGAAGAAGCTCATCGACATCGACATCTATTGCGTCTTGTGGAAGATCATTTCATTTCCTGGGGCTATTTGCCTGTGCTTACTCCGGTTATCGACTACTTTGAGACTTATAGGCTTTTGCTTAGTCATAAACAGGAGGAGCATAGCTATCGCTTCCCAGATAGGGGTGGAAAACTCTTGATGCTGCGTTCGGATGTTACCTTATTTCTGGCTAAGCAGATGGGACTCTCGTGTGGCCCCCTGCCTAGACGGGTTTACTACGCTGACAGTGTTATCCGCCACCAGGAAGAGGAGGACATTGCGAGCGATGAGTTATTCCAGTCGGGGGCCGAGCTTGTCGGTTTGAGTGGATTGGATGGCGATCTGGAGATTCTTATGATGCTGTATGATTTACTCGGAGCCATGAATCTTCGGGACTGGCGCATGCATATCGGTTCTCGTGCACTCCTCGATGCGGTTTTGGGCGCGAGCATAAAACCAGCCCGGGCAAGAGAACTCCTGGAGATTAGAGATAGGGAAGAACTTGAGAAGCTATTTAGTGATGCGGGATTGAACTCCCCACGTCAGCGTACCGAGCTGCTTATGTTTCTTGGGGAAGCAGAGGATTTTGTGGAATACGCGCCTGGCCTGGTAACTCGTTTTGGTATTTCGAAAAACGAGGGATCAGATGCGGTAATAAAGGCGCTAGACCATCTAATCTCCTTGGCAACAAATCTGAAGGAACTCACTTCGAACAAGAATATAAGGGTAGATCTGTCTGTAACAGGAGATCAATCCTATTATTCTGGATTTACGGTTATGGTTTTTGCCGAGGGGGCAAATACGGCTATTGCTTCCGGAGGCAGGTACGACAATCTTCTTGGCTCGTTCGGCAACAGTGCCGCTGCCGCGGGATTCAGTATGATGATGCGTAAGATTGAACCCTTAAGCAGATATGCTACGGGCAGCAAGATGTCTGTGAGTGGCGCACGCGGCACTACCTTCGCTGCCCGATACCGTGACGCGAGGGAGCGTCGAATTAATGGCGAACGGATAGTGCTGAATACCGACAAAACCAGTGGCTGACCCTCTGACAATTGCGATTCCAAACGGCCGTCTTCTCAAGCCACTCATGGACTATTTCTCTATTAAGGGTATTCAAATCAAATTTGGCTCTCGCAAGCTTTCGGCCGTCGATTCGAGTGGCAGGCTGGAATTTTACAAGGTAAAAAACAGCGATCTGCCAACTTACGTTCATCACCGAATAACCGGACTTGGAATTGCGGGTGATGATACTCTGATCGAATCCGGACACTCGTTCGTAAGGCTTTCAACCCTGCCTATCGGCAAGACAAGTCTTTGTATTGCGGCGCCAAAGGATTCGCCGGCCGTAGAGGAACATGGTGCATCTGTTGTCAATGTTGCTACCAGTTATGTTCGTCTCACGCGAGAATGGTTTCATCGACGGGGTATTCCGGTGAAGATAATAAGACTCGGGGGGAGTGTCGAATTGGCACCGCGCCTGGGTTTAGCAGAATACATCACCGATTTGGTTGAAACCGGCGGTACTCTTAAGGCAAACGGCCTTGAAATACTGAAGAAACTTGCGGATCTTAGAGTAAGGCTTATTGCCAATCCAGCATATTTCAAACTTCACTATCGTGAAATCGGCGAGTTTACCGATATTTTGACGAGAGGGAAACGATGATTGAACTTCACCGAGTAAGCAAAGAAACCAATGTTCACGTAATTCTGGATATGGACGAACCAGGCAAATCAAGTATAAAAACGGAACTCGCCTTTCTCAATCATATGCTAACCGCGATGTCATTTCACGGCAGGTTTCGCCTCAATCTGGTTGCCACCGGGGATGTCGATGTAGACCCGCATCATTTGATTGAAGATACTGGTCTGGTTATTGGTTCAGCATTTGAGCAGGTCAGGTTGAAATCCGATGGTATTAAGCGTTACGGCAGTGCACTCATTCCCATGGATGATGCGTTGAGCGAGGTGGTTGTGGATGCTGGGGGGAGGCCCTATCTTTGCTGGAACGTTAATTGGGCTCAACCGAGAGCGGGGAATTTAGACCTTTCACTTCTGCGGGATTTCTTTTGGGGATTGGCAACTGGGGGGAAGATGAATCTTCACTTATCTGTTCGATATTCTGAAAATGGACACCATGCCGCTGAAGCGCTTTTCAAGGCGGTGGGATTCGCTATCAGAGAAGCCTATAAACCGAATCAGGGTGGTACGGCGAGGATGTCAACAAAAGGAATAATCTGACAATGCGGTTTCCGAAAGAAGGCTTTTTGAAAATTGCCTCGCCTAAGCGGACGAAAATTGATTCCACACGCAAGGTTGCTCTGATTCGAAAGGGAAACGAGCTGTTCAACAGCGGCGATGTTGACTCCGCAAAAAAAATATTCCTAGCCTGCGGATATACCGACGGCATCATTCGCGTAGGAGATAACTGTTATAAAAATGCAGACTACTGGGAAGCCTACCGGCTTTATATCCTGGCCCCCGCTCCAGACCGGGTGGACCACTTAATCAAGAAAATGGCTCAGGTTATACAGGATTGGTTACATGGCTAGGCTTATCGCTTCACGCATGCAAACACGCTACCCTCAAGCCAACTCGTTTATACAAAATAAGGTTTATGATATCACCTAGGTTAACACCGCGCGAACACGCCTTATGCCTCTTGAAACAGACTGTTCTTTCACTATCTTAAACTCACCAATATCTCCAATCGATTCCACATGCGGCCCACCACATACCTCGGTGGAAAAATTACCGATGCTGTATACCCTTATTTGCTCACCGTATTTTCCCTCAAAAAGGGCTCTCGCATTGATATTCTTAGCCTGCTCTATTGTCATCGTCTGCACCGAAACGGGAAGATTTTCGGCAATTCTGTCATTTACTATTTTTTCTACCGATTTCTTCTCTTCATCTGTCATGGGACGTGGATGAACAAAATCAAATCTCAATCGATCGCCTGTGATGTTCGATCCTTTCTGAGCAACATGCTCCCCCAGTACTCTTCGCAGAGCCTCATGAAGCAAATGCGTCGCAGTGTGATAACGAATGGACATCAGTGAATCATCGACGAGGCCACCTTTGAATGTCTTGTCGGCACCCTTTTTGGAAATTTCCTGATGCCTCCTATATGCCTCATCAAAACCTGCTCTATCCACCGTGATGTTGTTTTCCTCAGCCAGTTCTTGAGTTAATTCAATTGGGAATCCGTAAGTATCATACAGGTGGAAGGCCTCTTGTCCAGGTATCAGCCTCTTTTTGTTTTTGTTTAAATCTGCGAGAACCCCATAGAATTCTTTGTTGCCTTTATTGAGCGTTTTACGGAATTGTATCTCCTCCAGACTAAGCTCGGATTGTATGAATTCTTGTCTTGATGCCAGTTCGACATAAGCGCTTTCATATGTTCGAATAACAGATTCCGCAACTTGGGCCAGAAAATTGGAATCAATACCAATTTTGAGCCCGTGGCGCACGCATCGCCTGATAAGACGACGCAGGATATAGCCCTGCCCAAGATTGGAGGGCCTAACTGCATTTCCGTCACCGAGAATCATCGCTGCGGTTTTCACGTGGTCTGCAATAATTCGAAAAGATCTAGTGCTAGAATCATCATCGCGGTATTTTTTTCCGGAGATATCTTCAATCGATCTGATGATACCAGCAAAGAGTTCGGTTTCGTAAACCGTTTTTTTCCCCTGAAGCATGCTTATTGTTCGCTCGACACCCATGCCAGTATCCACGCAGGGTGTTTCCAAGGCCACATAAGAGCCATCTGATTGTTTGTTGTACTCAATAAACACATCGTTCCAAATCTCGAAATACTTACCGCAGAAGCATCCGGGCCGGCAATCTGATCCACATTTCTCTGCGCCAGTATCATAGAACATCTCAGAATCCGGTCCACAGGGCCCTCCCCTACCGGCTGGTTGCCACCAATTTTCCTCTCTTGGCAACTTGAAGATGTGCTCCTTAGGCACTGCAAGGGAAAGCCAGGCATTATAGGATTCATAATCAAAGGGAACATCGTTATCGCCCTCAAATACAGTTACGTAAATACGGTTCTTGTTCAAACCAAGGAAATCCTTGTTAGTTAAAAATTCATAACTCCATGCGATGGCTTCTTTTTTGAAATAGTCCCTAATCGACCAATTCCCCAGCATTTCAAAAAAAGTCAGATGTGATGAATCACCAACAGATTCAATATCAACTGTTCTAATACACTTCTGCACATTGACAAGACGTGAGCCAGAGGGATGATTTTCGCCTAACAAATAAGGGATAAGTGGATGCATCCCCGCAGTTGTAAATAGTACAGACGGATCATTTTCAGGTATAAGAGACTTCCCCGATATCTCTGTGTGGTTTCGTGAGACAAAGAAGTCTATGTATCTACGTTTTAATTCATTGCCCTGCATGTGCCTATCGTATCTATCGGCAAAGCTCTATTCAAGTTATGAATGGACCACCCGGTCAGATAAACGAACATTCATTCAATCAGATCGGATTCCTCGCGGATTATCAAATAAGTCCCGTTTTCTTCGCCGTTGCGTAGTCTTTCAAGAAAATTCCTAACCGCAGTATCCACCTCCGATTTCAGAACCGCGCCCATAATATCTGATTCATCTTCAACCATCAGGCGTCGGCGTTTGGGCAGAGAAAGCTTGATACGATCCCTGATTTCTCGAGCCTGCCCCTTCATAAGCAGAGCTATCTCCCTTTCTCCCATCTCAGCCAAAATGCCTTGAATATCCCTATCCCGCATATGAATAACGCTATCCATGGTGTAGAGTCTTTTCTTAACCTGATCCGCAAGCGCAGCATCAGCAGTCTCCAGACTATCTAGTAAGCGGCGTTCACCCGAAATATCCATATGTCGCAGGATATCGGCGAGAATTAATCTGCCATCAAATTCGTCGCTTTCATCTTTTCCAATATGTCGGAGTTTATCCTGCAAGCCTGCTTCAACGATATGCACAAGTTCCATTGACACTTTTCGAGCCCGAGCCATTCTAAGCACAACCTGGAGGAGTTTATCCCTGGGCAGCGCCTTTAAGAAGCTGGATGCCTTTGAAGGCTCGATTTGGGTTAGTACAAATGCCAAAACTGCAGGATTTTCTTTGTGCAAAAGATTTGTCAACTGTGAAGAGGAAAGAGCGTTCAAAAATGCGAACCGTTTAGGAATCGCATCCGGCATTGACTTCAGGATAATCCTTTCCGCTTCGTCTTTGCCGAAGGCCGCCGTCAGAATTTCCATCGCCGCATCTACTCCACCCCTCACTCTCCTTACCTTGACATCAGCTAAGGTTTCGCAAAATTCATCAAGGAGACTCTGCGCCTCAACCAAGTCCATGCGCCGGATAGTTGCTATTTCTCGCGCTATTTCCTCTGCTTCATCTGGATTCAGTTTGGCCATAACCCGCGCCGCCTCATCTATTCCCAGAAGCAATATCAGGCGCGCTGCCTTCCTTCTTCCTTCAGTCCCAGCCAGTTTAAGCAAGCTTCCCACGGGTTCTTTCTCAGCTTCGACTCGATTTTGAATAACTGTTTTTTTGGACGACTTCTTTCCGATCCCCAACTTAATCTGAGCTTGGAGATTCTCGTGTTTTTTCTTTCTCCCCTTTCCCCTTACTGCCGGCGCTTCAACTGAAGACGCTGTCAATTCAATCCCGGATTTCATTTTATCCATGACGCACCGCACCTCCCAAAATGCTGCAACTCAGCCTGATAAAACCTCTTCCACTTCAGTACTGTCTACTAATCTAGCGGCTCTTATGACGGCCAATCTTCATTGTAATGCTAAGACACTTCGTCGCTTTGGGTTTCAAATCGATTAACCAGTATGGCATGAAGAAATTCGATTGATATTTCCTGTGAAGTTCACCGTCTGCGTGATAGTCCACAAAAACAAGGGCTCGCCAAAGTCCGGCTGTTTCCGACAATTGAAAATCCATCACTACACCGCGTTCCCTGTCGAGCACAGTCCAGGAGTTCACCTCTTTGTCAGTTCCTCGCTCTTGAACTTCGCCGGCAGGGAGGAGGTCAGCAACATTTAGAAATACCGATCTCATTTCCTCATTCTCGGTCAAAGCCAAGTTTGTCTCACTTCCCCATAAGAAAGTCAGTTTTTCCTGGCTTAGATTTGAAAAAGTATAATCAACTACGAGCGAGCTGCGCCGAAATGAAAAAGTTTTATATATATCGAGGACTTCTTCTTTCCTATTCAGCGTGGCGCTGCAAGCAAGAGAAACCCTGGGTGGATCTCTCTCCAATTCCAGTGTCCGGTATCGTTTGCTGGGAAGCTTGTCAAATTTGCGATATGAACCTTGTTCAAAATCAGTGAGTTTCTCTTCGGGATCCAATATGTGATCAAGGAAAGCATGTCTCGAATAGGAATCATATCCCAATTCCACCGTTTCCTGGAGATGATAATTCTCTGGATACTTCGAAAAAGTAGCTAGATAATTCCGGGATACGGACAGATAATCCAGCTCAAAAAGAACTCCGCCCACCGGATGAATATATGCGTTGAAAATCAAGCCGCTATAAAGGTATTCTTTATTCCCATCCATATCAAAGTCGACCGAGGTAAGCGCGGCCTTGAAAATACCCCTCTCGCGAGTAGCCTTTTCTGCTTCGATAAGGGTGCTGTATGTGCTGTGTCTGAGTCGACTATTGCAAATTCCACCATTCGGACCGTGCCAATATGCATGATGCTCCTGACCCCGCCAAAGTTCTTCTTTTGCGTTTTTTTTCCTGTACTTGTCGCCTTTCAACTGATTCGACAGAACATTGACATACATCATCTTCGCATACAGGAGTCCGCTTTCACGGTATTTTGCAAGGAATTCACGATAGGAGGCTTTGGTTATATCCTGGGAGGACTTGCCTGCCGCGCCATTACTGAGTGAATTCGATATACCGGTAGAACTTGAGCTATTTTGTTTAGTCTGACTGCCTCGAAGCCAGTGCATTAAGACATCGTAGGTTGGCGCGGGAATATATATCTTTTCCCTAGGCAAAACGGTATTTCTTAAATAACGCCCCGGATGTACACACTCAAGCCAATCTCTAGCCCTCGCTACGGCGTCGAAAAACCGCTCAAGCCATTTTTCCTCATAGCAAATCGTGTGCAAGTCATTGGTCCCAAGTGCCAGCCCATCAAGAATGAGTGTTACCACAACTTCTCTGTCTTTCCCTGTCTTCAATTTCTTGAGCCTATCCAGAATATAATCAGGAGGGACTTGCAGGAATTGATCCGTAAGGGAATCCATAATAGGAAAAACAAGAATTGTCTTACCCTGATTTTCTGCAATAACCGGTGCGTCGGGGCGAAATCTCGGAACTTTTGGAAAGATTCGTTCACTCAAGAATACGTAGTCCATGCCACTAGTATGGAGAGAGGATGCTAAATGCATTTCCCATATTTGTCCCGGGATCCATCCTCCGCGTGAACGTTTGCCGAATTTTTTCCTCAAATAGGTTGTCATTGCCTCGATTTGCCCTACCTTATCGGGCGTTGGAATCAGAGGAAGCATAGGTTCCCAATATCCGCCTCCAAGAATTTCAACATTTTTACGAGATATCAGTTCACCTAGAACCGTGTGAAATTCGGGGTGTTTCTTCTCCAACCATTCAAGCAGGGGTCCAGTATAATACAGAGTTGCAAGTATCTCAGGATGGTTGTAAATCGTCGTTATGAAGGGTTTCAAAGCCGTTTGATAAGCGCTCTCAGACTGGAGATCAATCTCCCCAGACGGGACGGCATTGCAGGTTCCAAATATCAACTTAACCTTGCTCATGAATAATCGGAGATAAAGCAGCCCTCCATATCCGAGCACTCCTTGCTCAATCCTGCCATCCTTATAAATTGATTATGCACTTGGGAGGACAGGCAGCCGATGCGGCTCTTTGATCCTCTTCGTCAGCATCATTATAACTCAGCATGGAAAGATTATCCGACACAACGAAGCCGGAATTTAGAAATTTTCGTTCACAAATTCGACATCCGATACATCCGGTTCGACAGAGATTCTTTGTAAGCTTGGGGGAATCCTTGGATTTGCAGGCGACAAACCATTTTGCATCCTTTGGTATCATAACCATGACACCGGTGGGACAGACTGCAACGCATATTTCGCAGCCTATGCAGAGTTCGGGATTTACTTTCACTAAACCCGTACCCGTATAGCGAATCGCATCAACCGGACAAGATTTAACACAGGAACCCAAACCAAGACAGCCATATTTGCATCCCTTATCCCCATGAAACTGAATGTGTGCGGATTCACAATCGGGATAACCAAGATAAGTAAATTCCCTTTTTGCAGCCTTGTTATCCCCAAGACAGGCTAATCGCGCTATCATTCGCGAAGAGTTTTCGCCGTTTTCAACGTCCAGCAGCTTTGCAAGCGCATTCTGTGTATCGTAACCGCCAGGGCTGCATCTGGAAACGTCAGTTTCCGTCTTTGAGGCCATGGCCCTGGCATAGGACTCACAGCTGGAATAACTGCACACACCGCAGTTCAAACCGGGTAATACTGAGATGAGGGTCTCTACCTTCTCATCACTTTTCACCTTGAGTTTTCGTGAAGCCACAGCAAGTCCGGCACCAAGAAAAATGGCAAAGACCGAAGTGCTGATAAAAGCGTACAGTACTTGCAGGAGATTTTCCACAGGCTAACTACTCCTCAGCAAATTTGTAAGCAAAGCCGTATCAAAGGCCATGAATGCCAGGGCCATTAATCCGCCCGAAATAAAAGTTATAGGAGCCCCCCTAAGATATTTTGGCACTTTTTCAGTGTCCAATCGTTCTCTAATACCCGACATAAACAATAGCGCCATTAAAAAACCCAAACCGGCGGAAAACCCCGCCAGGAAACTCTCCGCGGCATCGAAATTTCTATTTACGCTAATCAGTGCAATGCCCAGTACTCCGCAATTAGTGGTGATAAGGGGCAGATATATGCCCAATGCCTGGTAAAGCGGAGGTGAATACTTTCGCACCGCCATCTCCACGAGCTGAACCAGTGTTGCAATCACTAGAATAAAGGTGACAGTTCGAAGGAACTCGATATCCAAGGGCACTAAGATGAAATACTCAAGCGCCCAGCTTATTAGGGATGCAAGGCTCATTACGAAAGTGACAGCGAGGCCCATGCCAACAGCGCTTTCGGAATTCTTTGACACTCCTATGAAAGGACAAAGCCCCAGAAATTGCGAGAGCACCAGATTGCTGATGAAAGTATAGGTTATAATGATGCCAACGTAGGTCATCTTTTCCTAACCACCCCTAGCCAACGAAAAAATCCCTGAAGGAATCCCATTACAATCAGAGCTCCCGCAGGAAGGGAAAACACCAGGACAGGATTATCAGCCAACGGGGGAATTCGAATGAAATTTCCATTCGGGATAAGGGTTATTGTCCCGGAGCCTAGTAGCTCTCGGATGAAAGCAATTGTTACAAGTCCAACAGTAAACCCAAAACCCATGGAAAGTGCATCCAGGAAAGATGCACTTAGCGTATTTTTGCTGGCGAAGGCCTCGGCCCGACCCAATATAATGCAATTCACAACAATCAATGGAATGAAAATGCCCAGGGATTTTGAGAGAGCCGGGGAATATGCCTGCAATATGATATCAACAGCCGTAACCAGGGTTGCAATAATTACTATATAGGCCGGTATATGTATGTCGTATGGTATCTGCTTGCGAAAAAGGCTAATCAGGAGATTTGAGCCCATAAGCACTACAAGTGTAGCCGCACTCATTCCAATCGCATTACTTACTGTGATAGAAACGGCCAGTGCCGGACAAAGTCCGAGCGCTAGAACGAAGATAGGGTTCTCATTGAGCAAACCTTTAAACAATCCTTTCATCTCTGATTGCTCCACTCTTTCACAGTTTTGGATCCTTTTTCAAGAGCTACCGCTATTCCCGTGAAGGTGATCGTTGCACCGGAAACAAGGTCCGCTCCGTTAGCAAGTTCAGTTCTGCTCTGTGGAATCGAAATCTCACCGCCGAAACCTTCAAACACTTTCATGTATGCGCTGTCTTCGGCCTTTTTCCCAAATCCGACGGTTTCTTTATTATCCATCAAACGGGCCGCTACAATTGTCCCGTCGCTCTTATAGGAAGCAGCAAGCAGCATCGGACCGCCATATCCAACGGCCTCCATTTCCAGTATCCAGCCCTTATCGTTCGATATCCGCCAGCGTTGCAAAATGCCGGGTTCAGATACTGTTTCTGCTTCCTCAGTTTTCTCTCCGTTAGCAAGCACGTCGAGAACAGCTCTCATCTCGGCTTCCCGCCGCAACTCAATAATCGGCGCTACAAAACTGTTTAGCACGGCAAGCAGAAGGGCAGCAAGCGCTCCAATTAAACCCAGTTTCAACGCTTTTTCGGTGATATCAGTCATAGCTGAATACCATAGCGCTTTGGCTTTACAAAACGATCAATAAGAGGCACTAGAATATTCATAAAAATAATTGCCAGGCTGACTCCCTCTGCAAGACTACCAAAACGCCGGATGACAAAGGTGAGAAGTCCACATCCGAGTCCAAAAATAATTCGTCCAGGCTTTGTGAGCGGCGTGGTTACCAAGTCAGTTGCCATGTATAAGGCACCTAGCATCAAGCCTCCTGTGAGAAGGTGAAAAAGCACATCCCCTCCAAAGGCCCCATTTCCATATTGAATTCCATCAAAAAGCCAGATTAAAAAGGCAAAACTGCCAATATAGGCCAATGGAATTTCCCAATTGAGAATCCTTTTAACAGTGAGTATAATTGCGCCGAGTATCAGCAAGAGCGCGGACACCTCGCCCAACGAACCGGCCATGCGACCAATCCATAAATCAAAATAGCTACCAGGAAAACCTGACTTCTCCAATAGTTCCATAGGACCCCCCGCTAGTTCTCCAGGTGGGCCGCCCATAGTGAGGCTCAACAAATTGCTTTTCACCGTTTCCAAGGGAGTGGCGCCACTCGTGGCATCAACAATCAGAGTGCGCGGAATAGTGAAGTGAGTCATTTCCGCCCCCCAGGAATAAAAAACAAATACCCTGCCGGCCATCGCTGGATTCATCCAGTTAGCGCCCAAGCCTCCAAAACTCCATTTAACAACAGCTATTGCGAATATCGAGGCAACTGCAGGAATGAACAAGGATATCTGAGCAGGCATATTGAATCCGATCAATACCCCCGTTACTATGGCACTCAAGTCGCCAAGACTGTTTGGTCGACCAAAGGCAATGTTTAACAATCCTTCGGTCAGCACAGCTGAGATTACTGCTATTCCAACAACTAACAGGGCCCTGAAGCCGAAAATGTATACGCCCCATGCAAATGCGGGCACCAGAGAAACCAGCACCCAGGCCATCATCTTTCGAGTCGAATGGGGTACATGAATCTGCGGCGAGGTTGAGATTAAAGGCAGAGGTTTCAAGGGTTATTTCTTTCTCCTGGCAGCCAAACGCCTCTTGCGACCACGACCAGCCCTGAAAGCGGAAACCAGGGGTATATGGGCCGGGCAGACATAGGAACACGCACCGCACAATACACAATCCTCCAATCCGTATTTGGTTGCTTCATCAAATCGTTCATGTTCGATTTGTTTGAAGATAGTGGTAGGTGAGAGCCCCATCGGACAAACTCCGACACAGCGTCCACAAGAGATACACGGGGTTGTGGCAGAAGTATTAACCTCATTTCCAGTAAGAGCCAATATTCCACTTGTCCCCTTGATAACAGGCGTATCTAGGTTGTTGAAAGCAAAACCCATCATCGGCCCACCCATAACTAATTTCACCGGTTCCTCGCGAAACCCATCACATTCTTCAATCAGACTACTCACGGGGCTGCCCACACGAGCTCTGACATTGGCCGGATGGGCAATTGCACCTCCGGCAACGGTAAGAACCCTTTCTACTACCGGCTTGTTCCTTACAAGGGCCTCGTACACCGAGAAAAGAGTTCCCACATTCGAGTTGATAACCCCAACCTCAAGAGGAAGCTTCCCTGAAGGTACTTCGTATCCCAATATGGCCTCTATCAGGTTCTTTTCGGCGCCCTGTGGATATTTCGCCTTGAGGTGTACAACTTCAACTTCACGGGCGGTTCCGGCAGCAGTCAGCATTTCGATAGCATCCTGCTTGTTAGCCTCAATTCCTATAACAACACGCTTTGGGTTCAGTAGTTTTTGGACTATTTTTATTCCCTCCATTATCTGCTCAGTCGATTCGAGTATCAAACGGTGATCCGCTGAAAGATATGGTTCGCATTCACATGCATTAATCAAAAACACTTCGCAGTCATGGCCCTTCGGAATGGAAAATTTGATATGTGAGGGAAAGGTGGCTCCGCCTTGTCCCACAACGCCTTTCCACTTCAGTATCTCTAAAAGCTCTTCAATCTCCAGGGACTGCCAGTCGTGGTTTTCTTCATGCTTAATCGGACTATGGATATTGCGATCACGTTTAATTACTGCCGCATCAGTTTTTATACCCATCGGAAGAAATATGCTTCTGAATTCCGAAACAATTCCAGCGACAGGAGAGTGAATAGCCGCGGAAATGAGGCTTGAGGGTTCGCCAATGAGTTGCCCTTCATTAACCCTATCGTTCAGCTTCACAGTTGGCCTGGCCTGAGTTCCGATATGCTGTAGAAATGGCACAATAGCCACATCTGGAAGCGGACAGGTTTTGATACCAATTTTCGATGTAGAATACTTTGCATCTGGTGGACGAATCCCTCCGCGAGAAAAGGTTTGATAACGGCTCATGCAGCTCGGACTCTTTCATCGCCAGGAAACGATCTAGTTGAATCTCTCACATAAGCATCATGCGAAATCAGTGCAAGGATAAATAGGGCAATGAAAGCAATGGTCCAAAGAATCGCCGTTAAAGGATCACCCCAGCCTTTCTGGTTCATAGGTTGTTTCGTAACCACCGAAACAGGACTTGGCCCTTCCAAAGATGCAAACAATTTTCCAACTCCGCTTTCTAATTGTGTGGACAGTTGCTGCCTATACCAGGTCTGATTGTACTCTGCTACTGTGGTTTGTGTCGATTCTATCGTATTGCCCACCTGCGAATAATTCCGTATCATGAGCGATTCATTCAACCTTGGCAGACGAAAAACCGCTCCGAAAAGAAATCCTTCCTGGTAGGCTGTTGATGCCATCAGCAGGGAGACATCTGGCAAATTTGTGGAATTCCGATTCATATCGAGAAGCTCCATGGCCTTGAGATTTTCAAAATTTTCTGTGCTCTTCTGTGTGTATGGGATTGGGCCGTGATTCACCGGCGCAAATTCCGGGATTAGAAATATCAGGATAACTAGAGCTGTCAAAAGCAAATCACGCATGTTGTAAGCACCAAAAACACTTCTGTGCAAATCACCTGGCATGAAAACTCCATACATCTGTGACAGTGGAACTGGGTTGAAGAGCTGATGTTCACGTTTTAGAGATTTGCGTATTCCAAGCGCCATCCTCCTAGAGAGAAACCTATCCTTTTTTGCCATTCTCTTTACGGACAATTGTCCGCCTGTTCCTGCTAATATCAAATAGACGAATTCCGACACCAACACAGCCGGAAGAAACAAATGCATTCCATCGTAGGCAAGGAAGGCGGAAACGAGTGCGGGAACATACCCGAAGCAGATTAGAATCCGATTCGTATATGCCCTGCTTCCGATATCCAGCGCATTGGGAGAGAGATAGAAAACAAGAATGACAGGGATGAGAGTATCCGGTTTAATAAGAAAGGCAAAAACTACAAAGGGTATGGCGCTCACAAACCGAGCCAAAAGCCTGTCCGAGGTGCTGCCGAATAGAGCAACCAGCGCAATTACAACAACGAGTATGAGAGGATTCAGCAATGTTCTGACGCCGCGCCAGTCCATCAGTCTCCAGTCGGAAATCTCTTCCTGCCTCTCAAGAATGGCCTTGTAATGAGATAGTCTATGTTTAGCTCGGATATAAATCAATGGCGAGCCGTTCGATTTGAAGAGCTTTGAGACGCTGGAAATATATGGATCTCTCCGTGGATCTTCCGGCACGAGATATTCCTCAAGTTTTGCCACACTGACTCTTTCTAAATTCGGTATGGCCATATATGCAACATCGGCCGTAATTTCGGAAATTGTTTCTTCCACACCCATACTGCGCAGCGTTTCTTCGGCCCTCTCGACATCCGCTCCTAGACTGAGCTTCAGAATATACCAACCAGGCCAGTAGAGTGAATCTTCATTGTCAACAAAAAATATCGCCAAATACAGACTTGCGATTAAAGCCACCGACAGGAGCATTCTAAATCCCAGCGTACTTTGCCTGATGCTGTAAAAGAAGTTCAGAATACTGGTTGGCATTCATATCATTCTTACTTGAGGATTCGAATCCTGTCAAGCTAATCAGAAACCCTTGATTACCGGCACCGTCCGTGCCTGCATCAATTCTCTTCTATTCCAAATACTATGCGCTACCACTAAAAAAAATTGGAAATGTATTGATGAAAATGCAATATGAATGTTTTGTATGAGAACAGGGGATGCCAATGGATGCAGATTACAAAGCCATCCTACGCCAAAGAAAGATTAAGGATAGACTCCGGGGCTTAGTAAGCAGAATAAAAATAATTGCTCTAGTCGGGAGAAGTGGCACAGGGAAGAGTTTCAGAGCAAAATTGATGGCCGAAAATTACAACATAGATTTCATCATTGATGATGGACTTCTGATTCAAGGGAACAATATCATTACCGGAAAATCAGCAAAGAAAGAACCTACGTACATGCGCGCCGTTCGCACGGCCTTGTTCGACGATATTCATCACCGAAACGAAATGTTGAAGGCTATACATTCACGTCGAATAAGAAGAATTCTGATTCTGGGCACTTCGATTAAAATGGTAACGCTGGTGTCAGAGCGCCTCGAACTCCCTCCCCCCTCCGAAGTGCTGCAGATTGAGGAGATTAGCACTGAGTCAGACATGGAAAAGGCTCAAAAATCACGAAACGATCGTGGAGAGCACGTGATTCCGGTACCCGCTGTCGAGGTGGAGCGTGACTATCCGAATCTATTTTCAAGCTCCATAAAGGTATTTGTAAAAATAAGTCGTGGTTTCGGTTTGAAGCGGAATAAGAAACATAAGGTGTACGAGAAATCGGTTGTCCAACCAACCTTTAATTCGAAGGACAAGGGTACAATAACTGTTAGCGAGAATGCGATTGCTCAGATGATTGCTCATTGTGTCGACGAATTCGACGGAACTCTCTTTGTTCAGAGGGTAAAAATTCGGAGATCGCACGGTGTCTATCAGCTGTGGGCAGACGTGAAAACTCCGTTTGCGAATGAAACCATTGAAAACCTTCATGAACTCAAGAGGTATGTAATCGATAAAATTGAGAAATTTACTGGAGTAGTGATTGGGGAATTCAATTTCATGATAGTAGGAGTGTCAAAACCAAATTGGACTCCAGAAAAGTTCGGGATACCCAAGGTTCAAAATGAGGTTAAATCCAGCCCAAAAAGCTAGGCAGCAGAACCGACGAGCACTCATTTTCTGAAATCCTAATCAAGCCTCAAGCTAGAATGCATCGACAACGAGGCGTTTAGTCTGACTACTCACCGCATAATCAGAAGAACAGGCATCAATGACTTTCAAAATGAACAAATTTTTGAAGCGAACTAGAACAAAATGAGAACTCATACGTCGTCTTCCAAGCACTTGGATTGATCAAATTTTAGACTGAATCAGTACTTCGTCCATTATCTCGATAAATAAATCCATGCTCACGAGCGCGTTTCGGATCCAAAAGGTTTCGCGTATCCAGAAGCACTTTGCCCCTCATCACCTTTCTCATCAGGCTGAAATCCAAGGAACGATACTCATTCCACTCGGTGAGTATAAGAACCGCATCGGCGCCTTTCATAGCCTCAATTCCAGAATCACAGTAGCTGATGTCGGGGAAAAGTATTTTGAAATTATCCATCGCCTGTGGATCGTGAGCGCGGATAAGTATGCCCTCTTTCAGCAAATCGGCAATCACTCTCAGCGCGGGCGATTCTCTAACATCATCTGTATTCGATTTGAATGCCAAACCCAGAACCGCGATGGACAGGCCATTAAGTCGAGCGTCGAGCAATACCTTAAGTCTCGCTACCACACGAGCCTTCTGTTCTTCATTGGCAGCGGCGACAATCTTCACAAGGCTCATATCCACACCAAAGCTATCGCCAGTTGAAGCAAGCGCCCGAATATCCTTAGGGAAGCAGCTTCCTCCAAAGCCTGGCCCGGGGTGAAGGAATTTTTCCCCTATTCGCCCATCCATACCCATTGATTTCGCTATTAGCGCAATATCGGCTCCCACCTTATCAGCCAGGTTCGCCATCTGATTTATGAAGGTGATCTTCGTTGCTAGAAAAGCATTGGTGGCATACTTTATCAATTCGGCCGTTTCAATACCGCACCACAGGAAGGGTACCTCACTAAGTTTCAGGGCTCTGTAGATGTCAACCAATATTTCCCTCGCACGTTCCGATTCCGCGCCGATAACGATTCGGTCCGGATGAAAAAAATCCTGTATTGCCCTCCCTTCCCGCAAAAATTCAGGATTGGATACTATTTCAATCTCTGCTGCCGCACCCCGCGCACGGATGCGCTTCCCAAGCGCCCGGTTCGTCCCAACCGGCACTGTCGACTTCGTAACTACCAGAGTGTAGGAGCGAGCATGCTCTGCAATTGCGTCCACCGAGGATTCCAAATATTCAAGATTGGCCGATCCATCTCTCCTGGGGGGCGTACCTACAGCAAGAAACACCACACTCGATTTGGGAATGGCCGATGAAATATCCCGTGTGAAGCTCAGTCTCCCTGATTCGATATTGGCTTCGAGGTAATCCTTCAATCCTGGCTCATGAAATGGCAATTTGCCTTCATTCAGCTTGGCTATTTTCACATCATCAATGTCCACTCCAGTAACCCGGTTGCCGAAGTCCGCAAGACCCACTGCCACAACAAGCCCTACATAACCGGTTCCGATTACCGCAATGTTTTTCATTTCACTTCCCTCCGTCGATTTCGTTTTCGTGGCACGCAAAGTCCTTGATGCAAAAACATATGGCGGACGGCATTTTCCACATCGCGATTGGGCTGTACGAGCGGCACTATCAGATCTTTCACATACTCACTCAAATCATCCAGGCTTCGCTCCCCCAGTGCTGATTCAAAGAATCCCTCCTCTTCGGCAATCCTCTCACAGAGGCAAGCAATCATTGCACCTCGTCCAACATCTCTCTTGTCAACCTCTTCATCCAAATCCTTGAGATTTGAAAACACGCCTTCACGCAGCTTACCTCCCTTATGTTCATCGAACTTCCGTGCAAATTCTGGCAAAAAAAGTTTGATGAAGCCATAGCGATCCATCAGACGGAAAGCTTCAGCCGAATGTCCGCTACTGAGTATTTTGTACAACTCCTCGGAGAGCCTTGAATTCGATGCGTTGCCTAACAACTTAACATCCTTTCGAATTCTCCGCGCAAGAGGGCGGGCAATGTACACACCTAGAATGGCTGTATACTTCAGAGCTCGCAGCATTCGAACAGGGTCTTCAATAAATGAAGTTTCCAGGGGCAATACGCTTCGTAGAATTCTGCGTTTAACATCCGCGAATCCCCCCACAAAGTCGATAAGAATCTCGTCTCTTGGATCGAAATAAAGCGCATTTATCGAAAAATCCCGCCTCATCACGTCTTCATACAGACTTCCGTAAACATTTCTCCTATCACCAGACTCAGTGGATCGAAATGTGGCAACCTCGTAAAGCTTATTCCGGGGAAAATAGATGTGAACCAAACGAAAACGCTTCCCAATTACGCGCGCACTCTTAAACAGCTTCTTTACACGGCTCGGCGAGGCGTCAGTTACAATATCGAAATCCTTTGGGATTCTTCCCATAAGAAGATCTCGTATCGCACCGCCCACAATATAGGCCTCATGCCCAAACTGACTCAGTCTGGAGCAAATCTTGCGCGCATCCAAATCAAAATGATAAGATTGAAGTAAATGGTCGTCCTTATCATAAATCACAGCTTTCATTGTAGGCTCCCCGCTGTTGTCCAGAAAGTATCTGCTGTGCATATGAGAAAGTAACTCCTGATGCTATAATATAGTACTTCGTCAGTCAACTTGCAATTAGATCGACAGACGTGAACTGGGGGAGAGTAAAATCGAAATACGCGCGCAGCTTAAGCTGAAGCAATGATCGAATGGGTAGCAAAAGCACGGCCCATTTTGAATAACCTGAGTGCAGTGTCTAACCTCACTTCACAGTGAAGCCCTAGTAATTTCAGGTTGCAGTTGTTATCTTAGGCAGCATGAAGAT
Organism: Olavius algarvensis spirochete endosymbiont; assembly: GCA_900608495.1. Lineage (GTDB taxonomy): Bacteria > Spirochaetota > Spirochaetia > DSM-2461 > DSM-2461 > UBA2779. The sequence goes on from UWYT01000252.1 coordinate 38,860, forward strand.
TGGCACGGAAGGAGCTACAGAACTGTTGAATCGCTCAGTTCCAGAGCTGGAGACTTGTTTGTTTGAGGTGGGAAGGTAGGATGGCAGGCACGGTAAAGGCGCGAGTGCTCAAGGGCTTTAGGGATTCTTTGCCGAGAGAAGAGCTGCGACGAGGACAGCTTATTCGCTTGCTGGAGGAGCATTTCAGATTCCACGGCTATATGCCCATTGATACACCGGCTCTTGAATATGCCGACATTTTGCTTTCGAAAATGGGCGGTGAAACCGATAAGCAGAGCTATCGCTTTACCGATGGGGGGGGACGCGATGTTGCTTTGCGTTTTGATTTGACCGTACCTTTGGCCCGCTTTGTAGCCTCAAATCGAAGCGAACTAACTTTGCCCTTCCGCCCCTATCATGTGGGCAAGGTTTGGCGTGGAGAGAACACTCAGAGGGGTAGATTTCGCGAGTTCATCCAATGTGATTTTGATTTGGTGGGTTCCGACAGCGTGGGAGCAGATTTGGAAATAATGCTGATGACGCTAGATGGATTGGATGTGATCGATGCGGGGCCCGTGAGGATTCGATTTAACCATCGAGGACTTTTCAATTTGCTATTGGATGGACTGGATGTTGCGGGGAGTCATATAAGCGTACTTCGCTCGGTGGATAAAACTCGAAAAATCGGGAGTGAGGGAGTGCGAACAACCCTGACTGACCTTGTTGGTAGAAACAAGGCCGATGCAATCCTGGATTTCATCGCGCCGGAGACAGATAACGAAAAAACTCTGGAGAAAATGTTACAGCATATAGAAAGAGTGAATCGAGAGAAGTTGGCCAAAACGCCGGAAACAATGAAACAGTCGTCAAACATTGGGAAGCAGGAGGCAGCCGGACTGCCGGAAACTATGCGGGTACGTATGATTTTAAACGCCTTTAATAAACTGGGACTTGGGGATATACTACTGTTAGATCCTTCGATTACACGCGGATTGGACTACTATACTGGAATTGTTTTCGAGGTTTTTTTGGAACGCCTGCCGGACATGGGTTCGGTTTGCTCGGGCGGTCGCTACAATGATTTAACTGGTCTGTTCTTGAAGGAGTCAATCAGCGGCGTTGGGGCATCAATAGGACTGGATCGCCTGCTCGCCGGACTCGATGAGTTGGGAATCGTCAAAAGCACTGAGAAGGATACGGATTTATTAGTGCTGATGTTGGATGAGTCGCTCCTTGGCGACTATCAGTGTTTTGCAAGAGATTTTAGAAGACTGGGTTTGGCCGTGGAGGTTTATCCAGAGCAAAGAAAACTCGAGGCTCAGTTTCGCTATGCCCAGGCTAGAGGTATCTCTTTCGCACTGCTTTACGGCGCCCACGAGGCAAAAAACAGAAGGATTAATCTCAAGGACTTAAAAACGCGGAAGAGCTTCGAGAATCTGAGCATAAGCGCAGCCAAAGCTAAGTTAGTCGACTTGTTAGACCGCTGATTTGGCCTGCACTTAGACGCTGTTGGAATTGGATGAGATCCCTCAGACTTGCGCGACGAAATGAACCCACGCACGAACACAGCTGCTGTCACTGCTGCGGATTAAGGATGGGAATGAAGTTCGTACGAAGATTGATGCAGTTTGGTAATTAGTTGTTAGCAACGCATCGACGTTAGTATAGTATATCCAGTTGTTTGTTTAGCTGGGGTGCTGAAGTATTGGAAACAAGGCTTGGGCCCTCCAGGGTGGGTTTAGAGTGCTGGTGGCGGTTTTTTGAGGACACTGGTGTGCGGGATGGCCAATTTGAGAGGATAGTGTGGAAAATTCTCTATGGAATTTACCGGTTTATTCAGAGAAACATCGAATACTTGAGGCTTTGGAAGGGGAACAGGTGCTTGTAGTTGAGAGTCCGACCGGATCGGGCAAAACTACCGGGCTGCCTGTGATTCTGCTTGAAGCCGGGTATGCAAAGAAGGGTCTTATAGGCGTTACTCAGCCGAGGCGCATTGCAGCCATGAGTGTCTGCAATTTTATTGCGCGTCATATGGATTCTGAAGTAGGCGGACTTGTGGGCTATAAGATGCGTTTTGAAGATGTTACGAGCTCAGATACGAAATTAAAGATTATTACTGATGGAACTCTTTTGCAAGAGATGAAGGGCGATCGTTGGCTTAGTCGATATGATGTTTTGATAATTGACGAAGCACATGAACGCACCTTAAACATTGATTTTATTTTGGGTTTACTGAAGGGAATTTTGCCACATCGTCTGGAACTAAAAGTGATTATCTCATCTGCCACATTGAATCCACATACTTTTAGTGACTACTTCGACGGGGCTCCCATCGTAACGATTGATACCCCTGTTTATCCAGTTCATCTCTGCTACGATCCTCCGCCCATCGAAGGGAATGAAGATATGTTGATTGATAAGATTGTTGCCAAGGTTGAGCGGATTGCGGCGATAGGAAATCCTGAAAAAGAGGATGTTCCCAGCGGTGATATATTGATTTTTTGTTCGGGTGAAAAAATGATAAAAGATACGGTGGCAAAGCTTGTCACCTGTTCCGTACGCGGGCAACTTCTAGTGATGCCTCTCTATGCACGTCTCGGGAGTGAAGAACAGGAAAAGGTATTCGAGGCCGCTCCGAAGAAGAAAATCAAAGTGGTGGTGGCCACCAATATTGCCGAAACGAGTGTTACCATAGATGGTATAACTGCGGTTATTGATACTGGGCTTGTTAAACTGAATTTCTATGATCCGCATACCTATACTAACTCTCTAAATGAAACTGAGATTTCAAAGGCTTCGGCAAATCAGCGAGAAGGCAGGGCAGGACGAACCCAGCCTGGAATCTGTTATCGGCTTTATTCGGAGGCTAGCTACAACAGGAAACCGAAATTTACCAAGGAGGATATCTATAGAACCGATTTGGCAGAGGTGGTGTTACGCATGGCCGAAATCGGAATTAAGGATTTCGAAGCTTTTCCCTTTATCAGTGCGCCTAAGGGCGGGGGTATCCGTGGTGCTGTTGCGGCTCTGCGTCTTCTGGATGCCCTCGATTTAGACGATGAATTGACTGATATTGGACAGAGAATGGTACCATACCCTCTTCTGCCTAGACATTCTCGGATGATAATTGAGTCGATTTTGCGTTATCCGGATGTTATAAGGGAAGTGATAATTCTCGCGGCATTTCTCTCTACCAATTCACCCTATTTACTTCCACGGGGAGAGGAAATGGAGGCGCGGAAGGCACATCACAAGTTTCGATCGGAGCATCATGGGGATTTTGCGAGTTACCTCAACCTTTTTGGGGATTATACGGAAGCGAGGGATAGACAGAAATTCGCCGAAGCCCATTACCTGGACAAAAAGATTTTGGATGAGATTGTGGCGATAGCCGATCAGCTGGAAGAAATAACTGAGCGGAACAGCATATCGATAAGCGGGGGGGGAGCGAACGAAAACTTCATCAAGGCATGCGCGCGCGGCCTTATTCCCTTTATTTGCGTGAGGGACAGGCGCTTCGATTACAGAAGTGTTGGCGCGGACCACATCCTGATTCATCCTGGTTCGGTTTTATTCAAGGAAACTCCTGAGTTCATCATTGCAGGCGAAATAGTTCGAACTAGCAGAACTTATGCACGCTCGGTCTCGCCCCTGCAAAAGGCATGGTTGCCGGATATTCACCCGAAATTGCCGAAATGGCTATCGGTAAGGGGAGGCACAAGATTTGGCTCAAACTGGCGAAGAGAAAAAGGTGCTGGGGAAAGTGTGCCCAGGAAGGATACAACAAATCAAATTTGGATTGCCGGCGAGGGTTTTAAACTCTTAAGAAACTCGGGTAGAAGAAGCAAGAGGCGGGCACTGATTCAATGGGACCGTCTTCATGCTGCACTTGCTAAGACGAGGGATGCGGCGCTGCCGGATTTCGGATCAATGCAAGGGACCTTGCTGTTAGGTAATGATGAGGTATTGCCAAATAGCAAGGTGAATACGATTATCAAGGCAGTGAATTTGCTAGATCCTAAAAAAGATCTTATTGAAGCTGCACCCCGCGGCAATTTTCATATCGATACTCGCCTAGACGATTTAATCGACGAATTACCAAATCTGCTGAAAGTAACGCGTAAAAATAAAAGACGGAAGAAGGGTGGAATGGGCTTCGTAACCCTCTATTCCGATGGGAGGGGTCATTTCTGGTTTCGGTCGCTTAAAAGCTTTCATGGGGCAATTTCCACTTGTCTTGAAAGCTTGGAGAGTCTTGCCGACTACATGAAAACAGATTCGCATAAGTCACAAAAAACGAAATTGGGAGACACATACAGGCAGATAGAATCGCTCTTATACTAAGAGAGTTGAGTCATCTTCCTGGACAAAGTTTTAGTTTATTGAACTGTCCTTCGCGGCGAATCGAGGCAAATACCCATACAGAGATGTCCCTCGAAAGTCCACTCAATTACCAAATGGATAATCTTAGACGTCTAATTTGTCGTTTGGAAGTATTTCATTATCTTGATTGCCACATCTTGTCTCCGATATGCTTGTTCCATCCCTAAAAAGAACTAATTATCATAGTGTTTCTTCGGTCCGCCTTTCTGTTTCCCAAAAACCCAAAGACGATTGAGTGTATACCCCACTCCTGTATAGAACAGCATCCCAACTATTATTGCAGGCACTTCCTTTGTGTTCATGATTTCAATCAATCCGGCCTGTATTCCTTGTACCAGTATCAGCAGTGTTATTGTAACCAGAACAAACCTGCCGAACATTCCCAATTTGGGAGATTCTGATTTTCTGAAGGTAAAGAGAGTGTTCATTAAAAAACTAAATACTATGGCTACAATGTAGCCCAGGGCTGTGTAAACGGCATAATGCAATCCTTTCCTACTTAGCAGGTAGGCAGTTAACGAGAATACTCCAGTGTTTAGAAGTCCCACGAATCCATAGCGGACCATCATCCATATCTCGTTTTGAAACTTACGCGACATCCACAATTTACTCTTCTCGGACACCTCATACTCCGTCGAAAACGGCATTGCAGAAGCGACTACTCTGCATAGTCAACTTAGCTACTGCGAAATCAGCCATTCCGAATTTCCAATACTGAATCCAAATCAAATTGATTTACCTTTTCCACAGTTACTTCACCCGCATCCCTCATCAGAATGAAGCGGAGTTCCCCTCCCTGTTTTTTCTTGTCATGTATCATGGCTTCTTTCAACTTAGAGCTTTCAACTTCGAGATTAACATCATCAAAACCGTACTCCGAAAACAATCGTCTGGAAAATTTAGCCCAATCAGGATTCGTGATTCCCATGCGTTCCCCCAAGTCCAGAGCTTTTTTTATGCCCCACGCAACGGCTTCACCATGACTCCATCGAATGAAATTCGTTGCCCCCTCTAAAGCGTGTCCGAAGGTATGGCCTAAATTCAGATAGGCTCTTCTACCCTGTTCTCGAAGATCCGCACTGACTATATCAGCTTTAATCTTTGCGGCGGCAGGGATAATTCTGTTCAAAATTCGCGAATCTCTAGAGAGTATGGCCTCCCTCCTGCTTAAGAGGATGTCCAACAATCCGTATTTTTTAGGTTCCAGCATGGCATGTTTGATTACTTCAGCGAGGCCGGACTTATACTCCCAATCCGGAAGTGTTCTTAGCAATTTGGGGCAGATGCGAACTTCATTCGCGGGATAGAAGGTGCCGAGAATATTTTTGGAACCTCCGAAGTTAATGCCGGTTTTGCCACCGATTGCTGCATCCACCATTGAGAGCAAGGTTGTGGGAACCAGAACCAATCTGCATCCTCGCATATATATGGAAGCCGCGAATGCTGTGACATCGCATACCACTCCGCCACCAAAGCCCAGCATCATTCCATCCCTACCCAAAGATAGAGAGAGGGCAAAATTCAAGATTTTCTCCACCGATGTCCACGCCTTTGCAGTCTCTCCGGGGGGCATCTTGAGCATTCGATTGCTATCGGCAGGTGCAAAGAATTCAACAATGTTTTTGTCAGTTACAGTAACGAACTCGCCGGAGGGCAAAATCTCTTCCTCGGAAACATGCAGAACTGCGGATTCACCTTCCAAGAAAGGAATTGAGGCTATTTTTCTCATAGCTGCCATACGCCATGTATAATCGCTTCAGCCCAGTCTAGTAGGTCCCTACGGCGATGCTTCAATAGGGCGAAACTCCAATGGATATTGTTACGATATTTCGAAATGTATTGGGGTAGGAGGAACTGTTTATGGGCCTGAAATTACCCTGTTCTTTGAAATCGGTGTAGTATAGAGCCACGAACGAATACTGCAAGCTAAATTGTACAGGTTCGTTCCAAAGCCTTGTGTCCAGAGTTCCGCCAAGGGTGATGATATGAAACCACTCATATATGCCATCAGACAGAAAATTCTTCTTTTTCCCACTGTATGCCCCATTTGGATCTTTCCCAGGAGTCAGTATTTCCGGGTCTTTCCCGGACTCAAGGGTTTCTTTTTTAGGACTAAAACCCCAGGGATCGAAGGTACTTCCGGATACGCTGCCTGGGAAACCGTGACGAATCATGCGATACTCACCGCTCCAAGTTATTCCACGGCGAAAGTGGCTTGTCAGTTTCAACATTATTTCGTCTGAATTCGGCTCCAGGCCATAGCCAAGTGATTCACCGCCATTCATGTATCCCGTATCCATTGCATAATCTGGAACTCCGTTCGGCTCGCCGCCTCTCCCATCATCACCGGAAGAATCCGGGGGGGAATACCAAGGTGAGTCAACATAGTAGTAGTGGGTATATGTGAAGGGTTCAATTTTAGTGTATTGCAATGTCAGATTAGACCAGGGTATGCTTGGAATCGGCATTTTGATTCCCGTCTGAAAGCTGTACATATTTGCCGTATTATGAAAGAAATCACCTGCAGTGAAGCGGGCCTCATCAAGATAAACAGAGAAGTAGGCCCGCAAGATACCCGGCCAGGTTAATCCTATTGTACCTCCCATCATTAGGTTATCAAAGTCGCCAGTGTTGTTTTGACTCAAGAACTTGCTCATGAGCGGGAAGACATAGCCCCATTCGGGACGTTTCAGATAGATAACAGCATCAAAGAATGACAAATACAGCCAGTCTAGTGGAGTTATTTCCACATGAAGAGCGGAAAACATATTTTGCTGCTCCCTTGAAGTATACTCTATGTGATAATCATCGTTTTTGCGAAAATTCTCCCCATATTCCAGTATTCCGGCAATGGAGGATATGGAAACTTGTTTGAGCGGGGTTACGTTCCATTCAAATGCAAAAAAGGGTCTTGCATCCGAATCAAGTTGAAGACTCCCCTCCCCGATCCCCCAGTCGTGGCGAATCCTGCCGAATCGTAAGTCAACGCGATTATCCCAAAAGGTCGCTGCAATTTCGGGGGTATAAGAATAACCCGCCGATAGAGAGGTTGGCATTTGCTCAAAGCTGCTCAAGCTGGAGATGGGATGCAAGCCACCGTCCCAAATCTTTGTATACGAGTAGGGAGTCCATCCTTCAGGCCCGTAACTTCTTTTTGTATCGTAGTCATCCACAAGAAATCCCCCCCAGGTCGCATCGATCCCCCAGGATACGTGTTTTCCAACATCGCCCTTGATATAGACGCTTACCAAACCGTTGCCACCCAAACTATCTTTCCTGGCAATATCAAGGCTCATCTCACCTTTTATGTACGCGCCAAAGGTTGTCGGGAAGATATCGTGAGAAATCCGAACATCACCATCCAGATTAAAAGCCTTATCAGCATCTATTGCATAGCGCTCAATCAGATCTTCCAGAACCGACTGCTCATGTTCACTTAGCTTGTCTTTCTTTTCCTCTATCTCATAGAGAATCGCAGCAACAAGGGATCTGGCATAGGGTTTGGCAGCTCTAATGGGGTCTGTAAATCCGCGAATTCTGGCAATATCCAGAAAATTATAGAGCGCTGTCTCTGTAACTGGTATTGTATTGTGAGATTGCGCCGAGAGGGCAGTTAATAAACAGGGTAGAAGTGCTGTTGCAATTAGATTTTTTTTGCTTAGTATGCCATTCCTCATATCAGTAAAATATAAGCTAAATCTGTCCTTTGTAAATAAGCGACGGTTTTAAAATACTTGTTTCCAGTGCCCTTTAAGCGATATACTTCTTTGATGGGGCGATTTTGTCAGACTCTGATTCTTATTTCTATCTGCCTCGGATTCCCAAACACAAGTTTGCATGCAATGCATAGTGAAGATGATGTATTCATGATAAAAGAAATAATCTATTCGATTGATGGCAGCACTAAGGAAAAAGCCCTTAGAGCCCTTTCGAATCTAGAGGCCGGAATGAGTTTTCCTTCATTGGAAATTCTGGAAGAATCTGTTGAAGACGAGCATCAGAAACTTGTAAACGCCAGGGTTTTTGAATCAGTAAACACAGATATCATACAGCTTTATACAGAGGCAAATATTCATAATTTCATGGTTATTGTTTCCGTTGTCGATGCCATAACAATTACTCCAATCGTTTATCCTAAATACAACTCAAATACCGGTGTTCGACTGGGATCCAAAATCTACTGGAACAATTTCCTTGGGACTATGACGAATGTCTATCTGGGTATGGGTATCAGTATTCAACCAAAAGATTCTGAAAACAAGTGGGAAATTGGCGGATGGGATATCAATCCGTCCATATCGGATATCAGATTGAGCAAAGGAATTTTTCTCTCTGTTTCGATGCGGCAGAGTTACAACGAAGAAGATTTTGAAGATATTCTGACTCCTTCCAAGTCTTACTATTATGGATACTATCTCACAAGTTTGAATGTTGGGACATCCTTTGCACTCTATAAGAAACTGAACTACCTGGTGAGTTTAGGAGCCAGTTTCAGATACAATTATTCTGGAAATCTTGGACCAAATTCAAAACGACCATATGAGTTTGCTCCATCTCATGGATTGAGATATGGAGAGGTGGATTGGGTTGAGAATTTTAGAAAAGGTTTTACCACAGGACTATTCAACTCTTATGGTTTCGGTGTGACAAACAACGGAAAATTTCAATTCTCCAGCAGTATCAATGCTTCCGCTTCTTATTATCTGCCATTTTGGAAGAGATTCAACCTCTACACCCGCATGACTGCATTTTACCACTGGGGCGTGCCTAAAACTCCGGCATCCTTAATTCGTGGTGTTCGCGACAACGTAATGTCCGGTTATGTCGGCGCCGTGCTCAATACAAGTCTCGCCTTTCAGTTCTGGCGTTTCGAGAAAGTTTGGGATGCACAAATCCATCCCTTCTTCGATTTAGGCATCGTCTATAACAATGAAAGCTTCAATTCCCTTCGAGATTACAATTATGGTATAGGTTTCGATTTGGTTTTGTACATCGATGTCCTGCCCAATCTCGTGGCAACCGGATCTGTTGGAATTGATCCTAAGCGTTTCGACAAAGAAGATTTGCTTGACAGTCTGGAAATTTCAATAACAAGTTCGTTATTCTATTAATCAATGATAAGAAATCAGAGAAATTCCACAATGGTTCTGTATCGCATATTTGATTTCCTCATTGTAACAGTTTGCTGGAATGGCGCATACATTCTGCGATTTGGCCTGATGGCCTCCAATATCGATTATTCCAATTTAGAGATTCCCATGATTGGCGTAGCGGTGGCTGTTATCACACTCTTATTCTTTTCTCACAATGATTTATATACATCGCAGCGCTATTTCTCCTGGCACCATGAATTACTTTCAGTTTTCAAATCGCATTTTCAGGCCATTTCCACGGTAATTGTTCTTCTGTATGCCTTAAACCCCTCCAGACTGTCTAGGATTATGCTGCTTACTTATAGCATTTCGGTTGTTTCCCTATCTTTAGCTAGTCGACTTCTCATGAAATCACTTCTAATACTGCGCCGGCGTAAGGGGTTCAATCTCAAACAAATGGTGTTGATAGGCGCGAATAAATCAATTCTTGAATATGCACAAAGGGTAATTCAAACTCCCGAACTGGGGCTCAGGATAATAGGCTGGCTGGATTCCCGGGGCAAGGCCGGGAAACTCGATATCCCGGAACTCTCTTCGGTCGAAAATATTCCTACGGTTCAGGGAGAAGAATCGCCAGATGCACTGATTATTGGCTATGAAGTTAAGGATTATCCGAGTCAAAGTACTGTTTTGGAACATTTTAACAAGACAGTGATTCCAGTATGGATACTGCCCGATATAGAGCACACTTTCATCGGATATACAATCGAGTCATTTCACAGCATTCCCATGCTCAAGATAAATGCTCATCGTCTTTCGATTTTGGAAAGTCTAATCAAACGTGGTATTGATATTCTGGGAAGCCTTCTGGCTCTGATTATTTTGTCCCCTGCTTTCCTGTTAATTTCGATTATCGTGAGAGTAAGTTCCAGAGGACCAGTTTTTTATAACCAGGAGAGGGTGTCGCAAAATGGACAACTATTTATCATGTGGAAATATCGTTCGATGTTTGTTGACTCGGAAAGGAAATCCGGCACGGTGTGGACAAAGAGAAATGACTCGCGAATAACACCATTCGGAGCTTTTCTACGAAAAACATCACTTGATGAAATTCCGCAATTTTGGAATGTACTAAAAGGGGATATGAGCTTGGTAGGTCCAAGGCCGGAACGGCCGGCTCTTATCGAAAAATTTCGCAACCAGATACCTTCGTATATGCTGCGTCATAAGATGAAATCGGGACTCACAGGCTGGGCCCAAGTAAACGGCTGGCGAGGCAACACCAGCTTGGAAAAACGAATTGAATTCGACCTTTATTATATTCAAAACTGGTCGATATGGTTGGACATCAAGATTCTGTTCTTAACCTTCCTTCGAGGATTCGTGAATCCCAATGCCTATTGATTCCCTAAACGGGTTGAAAGTTGCGTTGGTGCACGACTGGTTGATATCTCCTGGAGGCGCTGAACGGGTTCTCAAGGAATTTGCTTATCTGTTTCCAGAGGCTTCTATTTTCACCGCTGTATACGATAGGAAGACGATGGGGAGCATGTTTGCTGAAAACCGTATCTTAGTTTCCTATATGCAGAGAGTCCCTTTCGCAAAAAAGCACTACAGAAAAATGCTTGCCTTAATGCCCAGGGCATTTGAAGAATTCGATCTTAGTGATTTCGATCTGATACTGTCGAGTTCATCATGCTGCGCCAAGGGTGTTATCAGCTCAGCAAGCACACTCCATATCAGCTATGTTCACACACCAATGCGATACGCCTGGGAACTTTATCCAGACTATATCAGGCAAGTTGGATTTCTAACCCGCTTGGCAATGAGAATTCAGATGTCCAGTATCCGCCAGTGGGATGCTCTTTCCGGAATTAGAGTTGATAAGTATCTTGCTAACTCAAGAGAAGTTGCGGCTCGAATCTCGAAAACCTATCGACGAGATGCTGCGGTTCTTCATCCTCCAGTTCGAACTGACTTCTATTCGCCAGATTCCAATCCTGATAGATGCGATGATTACTATCTTGTCGTATCACGATTAGTTGCATACAAGCGAGTAGATTTGGCTATCAAGGCCTGCAATAAATTGGGCAGAAAGTTGATAATAATAGGCAGCGGTCCACAGGAAAAAAGGCTGAAGAAACTAGCGGGCCCGCAAATCTTCTTTTTGGGAGAGGTCTCAGATAGCAGAATCAGGGAGCACTATCGCAACTGTCGCGCTTTTTTGTTCCCCGCATTTGAGGATTTTGGTATTACTCCGGTTGAAGCTCAGGCTTGCGGGAGGCCAGTAGTCGCCTTGGGGCGGGGTGGCGCATTAGATACGGTAATTCCTGGTTTGACAGGTGTGTTTTTCGATGAGCAGGCAGAGGACTCACTCATCAATGGAATCAGAGAACTTGAAAACCACCACTGGGACAGCGTCAAAATTAGACATCATGCCGAGAAATATGACAGGAAGATTTTCCTGTCAAAACTCCAAGGTTTTATACTGGAAGCGCTAAATGATTTTTCCAGCATTGAACACAGAGTGCTCTAAGAACACAGAGTACGAGTTCTAGCTAGGGAAAATCCTGGTGCCAGTTTTCTGGTTGTGAAGGATCGCCGGAAATCGAGAATTGATATTCAATTTTGTAAGAATCTTTCTCGTTCTTCTCAGGCGGAACAGGTGTCAGAGTTGTGACAACTTCTCTAGGTTGTGCTGGCCTCCGCGTAGGATCCTTTTCAATCCACTTAGTATCACCCAAAGCTGAAAGTATGATCGCCGCTGTATCCGCCGTACTCATCAATCGATTATCCTGTTTAAACTTGAATTCAGAGTTGAAATTCTTTACCATCAACAGTGAATGATATGCGGCGGAACCTTCTACGCCTTCGCCATTGCGAGCTCTAATTACAGGTAATCTGGGCCATAATGGCGACGGGCCATAGTGTCCGTGATCGGAAACAATGACAATCTTGCTTTCATTGAACACCTCATTTTCACGCATCCAATCAAAAAAATTGGCCAGCTCAATCAAGGCCCGAATGGAGGCATAATATGGCCCGTCTCTATCTACCAGCATGAAGTCGTATTCGGAAAAATAACGACGCCCGCCAGTGGTTTCAGTTGTTATTTTCAATTCTTTATCGATGGCCCACGGCGAATGCGTGAGTTCGTTATTTATGAACTTGAATGCCGGTTTCCCCATGTCGACTGTTGTCAGTTTTCGCAGCAGTGATAAATATGCCAAATGATTAACAGTATTGCGTATGTTCAATTCACCCCGATTTATATTCAGCCATCTGCCCTGAGTATAGATGAATGGTCGAAGTACGAATGGGCATGCCTTAAACAGTCCGATAACTGAGAAGATAAGCGCGTATTGTCCAGATGAGTAATGAAGATTCAATTCCAAGGCTTCTTCATCGGAACTAAGCCAGTATTCGACAAAGGACTCAGGATGCACAACGGTGATGTCCCTCTTATCCGACTCTTTTTCAAGGTTGAAATAGACTGGATTTACATAAACGGTTTCGTAGCCGCTAGCATTGAAGGCCTCAGAGTATACTCCATAGGCCTCGGAAAGGCGCTTCTTCATTGGGATTCCGGGATTGTTATTCACATTATGAGGAGCGAACTCGTCTCCACCCAGTATCCCAGGAAGCCCGGCAAATGTGGCCGTTCCCAAAGATATGGTATTGGGATACCATACAAACCCCTCGAAACTGGCTCTAAGCCTCGGATATGATTCGAATATTTCCGGAATGAATCCGCCTGTAAACATATCCATCATAAAAAGCAAAACGTTTTTGTCCCTTGAAAGCCGAAATACAGTCCTTGCATTTTCCGGTAAATAAGCACTCTTTCCATTAACTCGCCAAAGCTCGGGACTAACGAATACATTCATGGCTGTCTGCCCCAATACCATGAAGTTCAAAGCAATCAATACCCAAAGCGCGACATGTGAAAACTTTCTTACAAGATAATACAGGCCGCATCCTGTAATCAGAATAAGCACTATTTCCGCGATTTGAAGCAGCTTCTCACGGATTCCATAGAGCCGGTCGAAACCCAGAAGTGATCCTGGGTTCGAGAACAGAATGACATCTAGATGCCCATAGTCTCCAGGCAAGATGTAGGTATACAACCAGGCGCTAAGGCCGATAACCGCTGCCAGAGGAGCAATCAGTCCCCGCATTTCCATTAGCCTGGTTCGATAAAACAGATAGGTTAAGACTACGAAAGCCATGCAGTACAGAAGATGCCAAAGAATGAGCTGAACCAAGGGGAACGGTAAGGATTCGAAGTCCGAAGAATGTATTGTCAAAGGTGAGTAAAAGAAGATAAGTCCGCAGCAAAGCAGCATACCGCATATAAAAAGGGAGTCTAGATGTTTGCGCCCATGTCTGTAGAATTGATTCAGAGACTTGGAGAAGGCATCAGTTACTGCATAGAGAGTGAGCAGTAGCAACACGGGGATTTGGCTCAAAATAAAATACATCAACTCTGTGTAACTGATAGAAGATATGTTTGGTAGAAGCAAAAACCCATGCATGAATAGCGATACAACAATAATAAGGGCAAGTAGTACCCGCCTTCTGTCAATTATCCGTTGTCGAAATTGAGTAAAAGCCAGATAGATTATGAGCAGCTCAAGGGTTATGGAAAGAGACACCTTGAAAACGAGTAGATGCTTATCCAGTATTATTGCTGGAATCAGGATTAGCAATCCAATGATTGCGGCCAATACCTCCAATCTATTTGGAATCGCTATGCTTTTTCTAGAAGTTGTTGTCATCTATACCATTGAGAGACCGATCAAGTTTCCAATATGATACGTGATATTTAAAATGCCCTGGCTCGAACCATTCCTCTATTCTTTGTTTTTTATAATATTGTTCAATGTTCTGAAGATCGACAACGCCGCCCTCCTTTTGCATATTGCAATTTCTGATAACATACATTTTTTCCGGCAATTGCGCTTCATCTACTTCGGCTCTCTGAAAATATCCGTAGGCTACATAGTTATACTTATACAGAGCAAACCAAGCGCTCGATGGGCCATAAATCATGGCATCTTTGTCTTCCGGAATGATTTTCCTCAGTCGCTCAACATAATTGGGCCAAGAAAAATCCCTCTGATTCCAAAACAGCCATGCATACTGGGGAATCTGAAACAACAGGAAGCCAGCCATGAAGACAGGTAGAAAATTCAATCTGGCACTCATATACAGAAGTAACAATATGAAGGGTGGGTATAGGAAAACAATGTATTGGTGATTTGCCCTTGGCAGAAGAATGGAAAACAGAAGCATCATACAGATAAAAATAGGAATAAATTTATCATTACGATACTCTCTTCGAATTATGAACACTGAAACTCCTACGGCTATCACTACAAGTTCGGGCCAATGCCTCCAGGAATAGCTGTGATCGAAAAAGTACTTAAATATTGAATTCCCTCCGATGCGATTCAATGTGTCTGAAAGACCCTCAAGCCATTTATAGTGAAGTGCCATATAGTATCCAAAACCCAGCAAACCGCCGAGAAGAAATCGGAATACGTCGGCAGGAGGATATCGGCGATTCTGCTTTGCAGTGCCTATCAACTCGCTTAGAACAACACTCAATATATAAAATAAGCCAACCATTCCATAGGGATGGGTTTCGACGGCAACACACAAGCTTATAGCTGAAAAAAACGGACGTTTGCAAAGATACAGCGTCAGGGAAAGCGTGGATAGAAACAGCACCAGGGCATCGCTTCGAAGTCGATGTGCCATTCCATAGTACGCCTCCATTAGAAGCATTATCAATACAAAACTCAGTATAATCGGAGAAGAGTATCCGAGTATTAGAAGATTCTTTCTCCATAGGGCCGCGGCACCAAAAAGAAAGAGCGTTGAGAGTACATATCCGGCTGGTCTCGACCACGAAGTCGCCGAACCCCATGCTCCATATATAAATGCATAAGTTCTTCCAAAGATCGAGGTTCCCCCATCTCCATCAAGATATCCAAATACGGAATCATAGACATCACCCTCAGTCCAATACCCATAGGCCCAAGAAAAACTCCAGGCGTCATCTATGTGTTCATTTCGATAGCGATTATGAAATGGTATGTATAATACGATTAGGATAATGATTACTGTGAGCACAAGCAATCTTGGAATTCTCTGAGTCACGACTTCTCGTTATCGTTCACAATGATATATTCGGGCCTCTCCTTAACCTCATCGAAAATGCAACCGAGGTAGGTCCCTATAATCCCTATAGTAAGGAGCTGGACACCACTAAAAAATATAATGATTAGGGTCACAGAAGCCCAGCCGGGCACAGTCGTTATGTATTTAGAGAAATAGGAAACGAATACATACAATGCAAGAATTAACGAAACAGCCACGGTTACAAGGCCGACATGAAGCGCCACGGTTAGTGGCTTACGACTAATTGCAATCAAACCATCGGTGGCTAGACGCATCATTTTAGTAAGTGGATACTTTGTTTCTCCTACAGCTCTGGCATCTCTATCATAAAGGAATTCGAGTTGCTTAAACCCCATCCAGGCGAAGAGCCCCCTAAGGTACTTGTTCTTTTCCGACAAGGATTTAAAGGTTTTGATCACCCTCTTATCGATAAGTCGAAAATCGCCGGTATCAAGAGGAATTGGATATTCCGAAAGTCTATTTAACAGCCTGCAATAAAGACTGGCTGTCCACTTCTTGAATCGATTTTCGCCCTTCCTAATCCTTCTGCGGCCATAGACCATGTTTGCCTTCTCTTTGAGGCACAAAGCCAGCATCTCTGGAATAAGCTCAGGGGGGTCTTGGAGATCGGCATCGATGATGGCGGCATATTCCCCGCAGGATTGATGTATTCCGGCGCTGACTGCCGCTTGTTGCCCAAAATTCCGGGAAAAAGAAATGACAGAAACCCTTGAATCCCTGTTGGAAAAATCGCTTAACATGGACACTGTGTCATCAGTACTACCATCATTTACATACAATATTTCGCTATCCCAGTGGGCATTGTCAATTACCTTAAGTAAACGTCTGTGAGTCGCTCCTATAACCTGCTCTTCGTTGTAGCAAGGGACAATGATTGTCAATTTCATCAAACAGCTCCACTATCATACTTCCATGTATGCCTCAGGTAACTTACATTACATCCTAGGAGAATCAAATTTCATGCTCCCCTGTTGATTTCTGATTTTTGTCAGGATGTTCATTTTTACTTCTTTGACCATCGATAAGTTTCAGATCCTGATTCTACGCTGAATTCAATTCTGTTGATAGCAGAATGCTCTTTGGGAATTGCGTATACGAATATGTAACTATCCTCAGCCCTGTGAGGTGGAGTCATTATGATTCCTTTGGCTCCAAATTTCCTGAAGAACTTATCCGGTAATAGCCCTATGATTCTTTTATGCAGCGATCCTGAATATGTGTAATAGAAACGAAAGGATAAGTTGTCCCAATTGACATCCAAGCCTTTGTTTGCGCTGAGACGGAAATACAAAAAACATCGCCTGGCATCGCAGTACTTGGAAATATCAATCAATTTCACATCACCTAAATCTCTATTTGCAGACAACCAAGGTTCAGATTCATAGTAGTACTCAAGTCCTGGTTCCTTCCCGAACACAGCATCAAATCCGTAGTAGTTTGCAACAGCCTCGTTTACCCAATAACTCGAACTACCTTTAATATCTCTTTCAAAAACCCGCTGATTAAATCGCATGCTTGGGAGCGGCCATTCCGCTGTCGATTCATCATTTTCCAGCGCCGCTCTGGCAATAGACTTTCGCTCCTTATCCAATACTCTCCATTCCCAATATGAGATTCCATCTGAGAAAGCCAGAACTATCGATATGGCAGAGAATGCGATTAGAATCCAGACTAAAACCCGCCTAGTGACTAGACTTGGATTTGACAGGAGTGAAAGAATGGAGCATATAAAAAACGCTGATGATGCAAAGCTGGATCTCATTGGCAACGTTGGGGAAACCAGCATCAATCCGTTATTGAAAAAACCAGCTCCTATAAAAACCCAGGTTGTCCAATCGATACGACCTAACTTCTTAAGTGCCACCAAAACTAAAACCAGCAATAAGAGCAGGATTTCCCATGAAAAAATATGTAATTTCACATAGTGTGGAATATTGTTGACAAGTAAGGAAAAGAATGTTCCATCTACACCAAAGTATTCTGCCCTAATTGTATTTCCGGGCGCCGCAACCAATAGAATATAGCCGGCAAGATAGGCTAAGAAACCCGGTATCTGCCAAGATATCCGCCTGAATCCTTTTTCCTGCCTGAAAAAAAGAATCAAAAAAATATCAGGCCCGTAAGTGAGGTGGACTCGTACCCACACCCGGCAAAAAATCCCATCAATACATGCAAAATCAAGATTGGAAAACTGTTTCTGGTATATAGCGTTATGGAAAGTCTCAGGAGTAGTAGAATAAAAAAAAAGTATCCAGAGATAATTAACACTGCCCATGAGCCAAAGCGTTGTCTCCCCCAGAGTCCGAACAAATAGCCAGAAAAGATAAAAGCTGATAAGAAACAGCATCCACCTCGGTCGCCCGTAATCAGATCTGCCGCCATTTATGCTCGCAGCTGTTGAATTACTCCCGCCCCAGTACCTGCTCCTACCAAAATCAACGAGCAACAGATTTAATCCCAAAAAAACGCAGGTGTTTAAGAAACGAAAAACCGTGGTTTGCCATTTCCCCAGCAACGCCAATTGCCCTATGCCCGCGGCAACAATTCGCCCTCCCCAAGTTTGATATAAATTCCGACCCGATATTATTACATCTGTTAACGATTCTAGATGCCGGGATGTACCGAAGACCAGGGAGTATCTGTAGTCATCTGCATATAATGGAATGCAAAGATTTAAATAGAGATACCAGGAGTCAACTAGTACTATCGATAGCCAAAAATAATACTGTCCTGCGTACCTGGAGCCACTAATCGGAAAACGATTATGCTGGAATATCTTGCGCACGAAACTATTCCCGGGAACAGTATTGACATCAGATTTCGCTGCCATTCTACTCCTCCCTCCACAAAAAATCAAGCTGGGCACCCCCCCCGAAGTTACACCATCGTCAGTCAAAACAAACCGATAACATTCCAGGCGGACAATTCTTAGACTTCATAAAAACTCGCCGCCAGATAATACCTATAAATCTCTCAACTAATCAATTAGAAGATTCTGGAAAAATCTCTCGCCAAATTCTCGCCGATAGTGCTTGGTTTAAATTACGGCGGTGTAGCCTGAATTTTCTAATTAATGATTGACTTTCATTGCATGCGCTGCGTAATTTTGGAGTGGAAATGCTATCGGATGCCCATTTGAGAGTTTCGGAATCCCATATGCAAACACACAAAATCTTTCGGAATCCCGAGAAATCCTGAGTATGCAGACGTGAAATCATAAACATCGCCCTCGATCTCAACACTGATTCGACTTTATAATCTATTTCTCGTTGTAGCAGGGGGAAATCACTGTCAATTTCATGCAAGAAGTTCCTGTTTTATCGCGGCCACAAGTTTATTGTTATCCAATTTATTTCTAATCGCTAATCTGATATACTGCTTGTTGTTCGGAATACCAAGTTTTCCCGTAAGATCCTTGATAAACACTCCATGTTTAATGAGAAGTGCTCTTGTGAACTCCGTAGCTGTCATTCCTCCAAGAATCTCACAGGTAACAAAATTTGCCTGTGAAGGTATCGCCCTGATTTGAGGAATTACAGAAAGCTCACTACAGAATCGTTTTCTCTCTCTGACAATCTTTCTACATGCATTTACGTACTTATCCTTATATTTGCTAATTATTTGGAGAAAAAATTCCGCTAATGAGTTGATATTCCATATTGAAAGTCCCCTCTTAATCTCGTCCAGGTAGGCTATATTGGAACTCGCTGCCACCCCTAACCTAAGCCCTGGGATTCCATAACTCTTACTTATGCTCTTTATCACTATCAGATTCGGGAACGTCTTGAGAATTGCATCGGCAATAAGCGTATCCTCTTCGCCCTCAGTTGAGAAATCCACAAAGGATTCATCCAATATCAGTTGTATACCTTTTGTCAAAAAATACTCGAGGAGTTTTAGTACATCCTTTTTCTCTATGAAATTGCCGCTTGGATTATCGGGATTAATCAATACTAATCTGCTAAGACCCTTTGAGAACTCCTTCAACTCATCTATTCCATATCTGAAGTCCATATTGTCAGGGTTATAGAATTTTGCACTTTTCTTTTCAATTCGTTGATGATACTCGTTGAATGTCGGCGTAACAAATCCAGTAATAATGCCGGTTTTTTTCATAATGATATTTATTAACTCGGCGGCTCCGTTTCCCGTGACAATGTACTCCTTACTGGTATTGAAAAGTTTAGAAGCCAGGAGGTTCTGAACATCAATGCCTGATGGGTATTCAGAAAGCAATATATCGAAGTTACTTCTAAGTTCTTCCAGAAGTCTGCGATTTGGGAAAAAGGGATTTACCAGATAGCAGAAATCCGTTAATCCGGGATAACGCCAATATCCACCGAAACGGTTCTGTATTTTTTCTAGTTTTTCCTCTTCGCTCGAGAAGAGTATCTCGGCATCATCCAAGTCTTGTTTATCATCTATTTCATACCAAAGATCTTTTTCGTCCAGGACGCAGGCACGCAGTTCGCCATTATCAAGAAAGTTAATCACACTTAGCACTTGCTCGTAATACTCATTATATCCTATGGATTTGAGATAAGCTTCCAAAAAAGGTAGACACTTATTTTTGGAAAAATCTACAGAAAATTTGTATATATTGACAGTTTTGAAATACTTCTCTACCTTTTGAAAACTGAAATTCCCTCCTGATACAAACTCCTTGATTCGCCTATGTTTATCAATCCTAACTACTGTTCCATTCATCCATGATTGAAATCTTGACACCAGAACTAAGGAAGCCCAGGAATCGTTAATTATTCTTGGCAGTACATCGCTGCTAAAAATCAGATCGCTTTCTAAGAGCAGGGTTTCCTCTTCAAGTAGCAGGTGTCTGGCAAGATATAGGGAATAAATATTGTTGGTTTTGTCATAAATTGGGTTTTCAACATAGATGATTTTTACTCCGTTCCATGAGCTACCGACATAGGATTTAACTTTCTCACCCTTGTATCCAACTACCAGAATAATTCGACTAATCTCATGCCGAGTCAGGTTATTTAGCATCCTGTCTATAAGTGTGGTTCCACCAATCCGAACCATACATTTTGTGTTATCGTCAGTATATTCCCCAAGTCGCTTCCCCATTCCGGCGGCAAGAATCATTGCCTGCATTAGCTGTTCCCGTTTTGGATAAAGCTGTGTATCAAGTTTTTGACCAGCGAGTAGAAGTTGCTTGTAGTCCAATATAGTACAAGTCCGGAAGCGGCATTATAAAGCAAAAGCAGAAATACTGCCGCAACTATGAGAAGCTTAACCCTCTCGCCAACCCCAAAATCTCTCGCATACACAAGGGATGATAGAATGTTGAGTAGTGTCATTATAACAGGCAACACGTTAACCGACAGACTTGCAAATTTGAAAACAGCATCGGGGCGCCCCAGATTTTCGAAAAAAAGAAACGAAACACTCTCCAGTATAGGATTATGAGATAGAAGCGTGTATGCCGCAAAGAAAAAAGGGATTTGTATCAGAAATCCGAAACTGGTTCGAAGGCTCTTTATCGGGTGGTAATTGAACTCCCTATATAGCTCTACTGTTTTTTTATAGCGATCCTCTCCTTTGCAGGCTTCCTTTATTGCTGCTAGCCGCGGCGCCAGGGTACGCTGCAAGCGCCTTTCGGTATCCTGCCATTTTTCCGCAAGGTAGTAGAGAGGCAGCAACGCCGTATTAACAACAAGACTAAGTACGATAATACTGATTCCAACATTGTCCGTCAGGGAAGTGGTTCCTTGAAAAACTAGATTCATGAGGAATCTAAGAGGTGCGATAAAGATTAGTTCAAAGATTCCCATGCTATTCAGCGACTACTTTTTGTCGACTTTTTCCCTGTCTTCGGCCTTCTTGCCCTTTTTGAGAAGTCCGAACAATTTGAAGAACCACCCCTTGAAAATGAACACCAGCGTCGCAACTGCGCCTATGATAGCCGAAACAACCATGCTTCCGGTACCTGGATCAAGGTAGGCAAAGACAGGAAATATGGAAATCATTAGAAGAAAGAAGCTGAAATACAAAATTCGCAATATCTTATCCCTCCATCGGGTATTATGGGAAAACAAGTAGCTATGGGGAAGCCTCCAGCAGTTCAATCAGCTGTTTTGCGGCAACTTCCCCCGCATGATTAAAATTAAATATTGATGTTTCTCTCAGTTCTCTCATTTCATTTCTCAGATTTCTCCGCGATAAAATATTCATAATGATTTTTGGAAGCATATCCAAGTTATCATCCGATACAACGGCCCCAAGGGATCGTCCAATCTCCCGTTCCCAGACAGGCCCTTCAAGGTCTTCATGTTCGAAGTTCTTGATATCAAGTTCATAATCCAATGTAATCACAGGTTTCTCATACACGAATGCATAGTCGAAAATGACACCCGAAAGATCCGAAACCATGATATCCGAAAAAAGCATGCTCTTATGGCCAGATGAATCGAAATCCCAACTAATATGTTCAATGCTCTTGCTCGCCGTTTCCAGTTCAGTTATCAATGAAATCTCTGATTTCAATTGTTGGGGATGGGGACGAATAATGATATCAAGCCCTGTACTCGCTAGAACATCTATTAGCCTCATACGATATCGAGTAAGTGCACTGTTGGAACCCCAGGTAGGGGCCAATAGGATGTTTGCTCTCTCTTTTTGGCGATCCCTTCTTGAGCTTTTTAACTGGGCGTTCAATACATCCATATAGGGTAACCCTGTTTTTGTTAGAAGCTTCGGCTTGCTATTCCTAATCTTCTCGAGCCTTCTAATCTCGTCAATCTGATGTTCCCCTGAGCACATCACAGTGTCAAAATGATCGAAGGAGAATTTACGGTAGAAAGATACACCCGTAGGTGAATGAATCACATGGATGTAGTGCTTGACATTGGGTGACCGTTTAATCGTAAGCGTTTGGAGACCAGGCGTCGTCATAACCACAAGATTTGCTCTTAGCATGTTCATGAAGTATATGAAGCCCATTCCACGTCCTAAACAAAAACTCACGACATTCTCTGAATCCAGACATAAACCTGGATCGTCATTGTCCATCGTGAGATAGGCAAACGCTCTGTTCTTCTTGAGCAGGGATTTAATTATCGGAGCCATGGTATTCCAGTAATTGCCGCCTTCGGAAAAAAAAACTATTTCGCGATATTTTTTAGGCAATCCATGGAATTTCTTGAGTAGGCGTATGGTTTTTAGCATGCAGCTGTTTTGTTGTCAGATTTTAATAAATCTCGTACTACTTGGCGGTATTCGTTCATTCGCATCCGCGGAGAATAATAATCAAAATCAACCGCATACTTAATCGGTTTTTTCATGATTGATTTTGCAACTTTGTCGACAAAATCAATCCGATCTTCCGCAAACTTAACAGGAAGTTCTCCAAATTCACCCGGCAATCCGGTGTAATAGGAAACTATCGGTAATTTAAAGTACATGAAATGCAAGAATTTAGAGGTTAAACCAAACCATTTCATTTTTTTTGTTCTTATGAATGGAAAAATTGCAACATCCGAATATTTCAGCATTGGCATGTAGACTTCCTTGCTTAGGAATTTTGCGTAGAAGAAATTGGGAAAAAAAATCAGAATTTGTCTCTGAAATGCATTCAGGCAGGGGCCTATTATATGGAAATCGACATCCCTCAGTCTTCTTAGCAGTAAAAAAAGAGTTTTCATATCCAAAGGATGTAGGCCAACATAGATAGCATTCAAACTACCCTCTCTGAACGGATTTTTAGCTGATATCTCATCGGGAAGTGCCATTCCATTCTCGATAATGGTAGTTCGATTCCAGCAATTCTTCGGAACATAGTTCTTGTATATGCTTTTTTTCAAAATAATTAACGATGAGATCCTAAAAACTTGATTTTCGAGTTCGCAATACCAACGTCCTCTGCCCAAAGCGAGATTCACAGAATCCGATTGACGATAAACTACTTTCGCAGTTTCTGGTATTTCGGGCAGCAACAATAGGGGTTTGCCACTCTCAAGTACTACAAAACTATATGAGGAGAGGTTGACCACATTGCCCAATGATCGGATGTTGATCAGGCGGATGATTTCAAACAAGCAGCGGGGAATCCACCACATAAACCTATCGACATATGGAAGCCATGTAAACGAAGGCCGCAAGCAACTAACCTTGATACCTGGCGGAGGGGGTATTTTGGGCGTGTAGAATGCTCGTGGAAAGTTCAGATGATCCACATCCCAACCCTCTCGTTCAAAGGCTTCTGTCAGCACATCCATACCCCTACTCGTTCGGGAGAATGGATATGAGGAGACAAGAAGAACTCGCCGTTTAGAATCCCCCAATTCTAATTTTTCTGACTGCATCGTCCCCGCTAATAGTTATTTTGCTTTCCAGCGAAGTCGAGTGGTAGGAAAACATGATAGGCTCTCTATCAAGTTGAATCGCTGCATTTTGCGACTCAACTTCACCGGTTACGACGTTCTGAATTATAACATCTGATTTGATATCGGACAGGTCCAGTTCTTGAATACCAATCTTCGACCAAAGAAAGAGTACCCGTTTCCCCTCGCTGTTCCCGTAGCTAAACGCATGGACGGTTTTATCTGTTGGAGATTCAAGAATTGTCAATTTCTCAATGTATTCCAGTCCTGTCAATGCGCTTGCAACCCGGCCCCAGGTTTCCAAGCCATTCTTAGGGATGTAATTTCCATCCGATTCCCTGTAAAGAAGGGCAAAGGAAGCATCTTCAAATCCTTTGGAATCCTTCTCGTTCTCCATTGTGGTATATAACTGAAACCAGGTTATTATCCTTGCTCCCGCGGCGGTTAATCTGATTAAGCTCTCGGCTATTTTGAGAGGGAGGGCTTCGACGGTAACTCTATAAGGATAAAGAGATTTTGTGGGATATCCCACCTCGGTTATCCAGAGTTCTTTGGAATCGTAACCCCTGTCATCCATGTCCTTTCTAACACCGGCAACCCATTTTGCCTGAGTCGGAATCCAGTATCCATAGGGATGGATTGAAAGAGCGTCAGCCCCTTCGAGTATGCCCGCATCAAGTAACTTTCTCGCATAGCTTCTTCCTCCAATCCATGGATTTAGCATGATGGAGCCAACCGCCACCGGTATTTCGGGTGCAATCGTTTTCAGATACGAAACGGTTTCACTGCATAACTCAAAAAACTCACTGTCGCTGCCGTCCCAGAATAAATTCATATTGGGTTCATTCCATATCTCGAAACCCGCTATTAATTCCCCCCAGCGGTCATATACTTTTTCCACATATGTGAGAAATTCTGGGATATACTCGACGCTGATATAGCGTTTTCTGTTACCCTTGTGACGGACTTTTGGATGATCGTAGCTTAGCATCAAAATGATTCTGCGCTTGCTCTTTGCAGAACTGATAATTAACTGATCGTAACGGCTGAAATCCCAATCGCCGTCAGCCCCCTCCAACAAGCTCCAGCTGACGCCCATGCGAACGTAGCCTGCGCCTAGTCTATTGAATATTTCCATCTCAGCCTCGTTACCTGGGGCATCGCAGAATCCGAAACCAAGACCGTTTTCTGACCAAAGCAAC
>UWYT01000014.1 GCA_900608495.1 Olavius algarvensis spirochete endosymbiont
CGGGGGTGGTAAGCACCTTGGCCGGAACAGGCACAAGGGGTCATGCGGATGGAACCGCCACCGCAGCAAAGTTTTACGGCCCCCTCGGAGTGGCTGTGGACTCATCCGGCAATGTCTATGTGGCAGATGTTAACAACCACCGCATCCGGAAAATCACGCCGGCGAGGGTGGTAAACACCATAGCCGGTACTGACACACCGGGTTTTGCGGATGGCGCCGGCAACACGGCGCAGTTTTACCACCCCACCGGAGTGGCTGTGGACTCATTCGGCAATGTCTATGTGGCAGATAGTGGCAATCACCTCATCCGGAGAATCACGCCTGCGGGGGTGGTAAGCATTTTTGCCGGCAGTA
>UWYT01000086.1 GCA_900608495.1 Olavius algarvensis spirochete endosymbiont
CACTGGTGTTGGTAACACCTATATCGAGTGCGACATCGAGGATTACCGCATAGCTCATCATCTGATGAGCGCGATACTGCCCTCCACCTTAGGCAAGCTTCCAGCCGGTGCGGAGAGGGTGTTGGACGAGGTTAGGAGCCTGATTGAATCGCGATCACTCCGATTTGATATTCCCCGGGAGAAATCTGGATTACACAGAGAGAACTGCGAGAGCACAGCGGATTTGGACACGAACTTGTGAAGAAGAATCTTCGCCTTCTTGCTGAATGGGAGTATGTGAAGGTGCGGGGGAACCTTCGAGGTGCTTCCAAGCTATATGGACTTGGGCTTGGCTTGGAGCCGACACTGATTAGCCTTTTGCCCACTACTAGTGAGATGGAGAGGCGTATAGGAGGCACCAAGGAGGTGGGAGAGCTGGAGAAGTGGGTCCAAGTGGAAAATGAAGTAAGTATTGATACTACATAGGAATAGAAGGGAAGTGGGTCCAAGTGGGTCCGAAATTGGAGGGAGACATAAGTTATTTACCCATAAAGAATAAGAAGGAAGTGAGTCCAAGTGGGTACGGGTTGAAAATGGCACTTAAGTATATAAGGAGTAAAGAAATGGAAGAAAGTGGGTCCGGAATGTCCAGGAGAGATAGA
>UWYT01000007.1 GCA_900608495.1 Olavius algarvensis spirochete endosymbiont
AATTCCTTTTTGATTATGAAGCGGAGGTTGATTGGAAATGAAAAATCTGCGGAGGGAATATCTTTTATGGGAATGTGTGATTTTCCCTCTAGGGGGACTTAGTATCTTTTTTCTCATCTTTGGGTTAGATTTGGGAAAAAATTCTTTTGGGCCTTGTCCAGTAGTGGTGTCTTTTATTTCATGGTGGCTTTTTTGCTATTCAAAGCTAATGAGCATCAAATGTCCCAAGTGCAATAAAATGCTTCTGAGGTTGATTCTAAGTGAGATGTATAGCTTGAAGAATTTTGCAGAAGCATTTAAGTACCCAATTCCGCCGAAAAAGTGCAGGAACTGCAATTATGATTACAGAACTCATTCTAGTGAGAAGCTTGCCCATGAAAAAGCAGACAAAGAATAGTCCAGAAACATTTTTATAAGGGTGTGAAAATCATTCCTCCCTCACCAGCCCCGCCCCTTCGTCCTCATGTGGCGTAGATACTAAACAGAACAC
>UWYT01000288.1 GCA_900608495.1 Olavius algarvensis spirochete endosymbiont
CGCTCGGTGGCATCTACCCAAGTCTACACAGAGGCCAAGGAGGAGAATCTGATGCGCTACTATCGTCAGTATCATCCTAGGGAGAATGGATGGTTTAGAGAACCGGGTGGCCCCTACATTGCAAGAGTAGAGGCCCTGGAGGCAAAGATGAGGAGCCATCTCTGCCTCTAGTGCTGGAAAGGCAGGATGAAATGAGTTAGACTGATAGGGTTACTTTGGGCATCAAATAGTGATTATCTAGGTTAGGGGTTAATCTATTGTTGTTAAAAGAATTAGGGGAAGAAGCAACCTATTACTATCATCC
>UWYT01000079.1 GCA_900608495.1 Olavius algarvensis spirochete endosymbiont
ATTCCTTGATGAACACTCATTTTCGTGGAGTATCGCATCGAATAAAACCTTAAAACACGCTGATGCCAGTTGCTCGAATGATAAACCGACATTCAAACATTGGCCACTGAGAACTACTGTTAAAACCGTAAGAATGTGCTAACAATCGAATGCATGGTCAAAATGATAAATCGCTATTGGCAGCAGGTTGCCCATCATAAGTCTATGATCTATTCGTTTGTAGTCCTCTA
>UWYT01000318.1 GCA_900608495.1 Olavius algarvensis spirochete endosymbiont
CAGCATTCGTTGCATCCGAATCGTATTGGAGTGCTCGAAGTCCGAACCACAGGGCGCGATCCACATCCAGGCCCTCAGGGACGCTCAAGGCTCCTTTGAAAAAAGAAGCTGATGCAGCTCCGAATTTTCGAAGTCCCCAATGGAGTAGGCCAGCCTGATAGGCTGCCGCATAAGATTCGAATCCTGCAAGTTTCGAAGCCTCTTGATCAAGGCGATTTGCCCACTCCTTCTCTCTGTCAAGCTTTCTCGCTGCTCGTCTAATCTCAGCGAAAACCGGAGGCGCCGCCGAATAATTCACAGCCATTGACCCTGATGAGCCGTTCTCCAGCCAAGTCCGATAGGCATCCAAAGCCAATGCGATCTCTCCTTCCGAAAAGTGCAATCTGGCCTCCAACAAGCGTCTGGATTGCGAGTCTAAACTTAGTTCGTGCCTCAGCGGCGCCAAAGCACCTGGATCCGAACTTTCCGCAATGAATCGCTCAAGTTTCGCCATCTCCTCCAGTTTCCCCAAACTTAGTGCCGCCAGCAGTACCGGCGCCTCCCAACTTGCCTTCGTGAGGCCATCCATTTCCTTAGCCAATTTCCAGTTTTTACCCTCCGCAGCCAGTACCGCAATTCTTGCCTGACGAAGATCCACATCCTGCTTTCTCTCAATTCTTTTCAATAACCTCAAAGGTTTCGCCAGTGCAGCAGGATTCTCTATCAACATGGCTTCCAGGGATAAAATTCCATACGGGGCCACATCCTTGCGAACTGAGTGCATTCGCAGTTCATCCGACAATTCGTCGAAGCCCCAATAATCGGCCGCCGCCGCAAGCGCAAACCAAGATCCCGCACCCCCGTCTTTACCCACCTGATAGAGTTCGGAAGACGAGCCCGCCGCCGCCGCTTGCAGTAATTCATCAAGCTCCAAATCGGGAACAGAAGTTCCTTTCCCCGCCGACGTTAGGGGAGCACAACCGGCAAAAAACACAATTGCGTAAAGGGACAGATATCGAAGGATTCTCAAACTACTGCCAAATCAATCATGACGTTCGAAATCGGCGGCGGTGGTGATTCGTACTCGCCCCAATCGGTTATCAGCTGTACCAGCCAGAGTGCAATGGCCAGACCAAGTGCTACATACAAACCTCCAAGAAACCACCGCATTCCACCTCGGAGTCGCAAACCCCCTCCAGACATGAAGCGTTGCGCTCCAAAATCCGGAACCTGTATCTTCAAATTTTCCACTCTCTCACTCGCTTCATGCCGAACCGCCACCGACAGAGTACCTTCAGAAGTAAACTCGGCTTCAAGTAGAAGCTCAACTTCTCCAGCGGGAAGTTTTGCGAACTCAATCATCCCGATACGAATCGGCTTTGAAACGCCCAGGGCATGATGGTAGAATTCGATATCCGCCTTATCCTGGTTTTCCGAAGCCGGTGTCAGCAGAAGCCGTTTTGAACCCCAATCTTCACGTCTGAAAACAATATAATGCTCACCATCGGCCAAACGAATACTAATACACCCAGTTTCCGAATCCCCTCTCATAAAAACAATCCTAGGTTTGCCGCCTCATGTCGTCAAGCCTGTGTTTTCTTGACAATTTGTAAATAGCACAAGCATAATTGAAGCATGCAAATAGTTCCCGCAATTGCCATTTCAATATTGGTGATTACGGCAATAATAGGCGCCTACTCTATTCTACGAAGGAGCAACAGGGTAAAAACACCATCCAAGTCTGAACCACCCGCCAAACGACGAAATTCCATCATAAAAGAGGCAAACCGCAAACTCAAGGCAAATCCGAAAGATTCCATAGCTCTCGAATCACTAGCGAGACTTCACTATCAGGAAGGGAATTTCACAAAAGCCATGCGTATCTACCAAACCCTGTTAAACTACGCGAGTACAAATCCAGATTTGAATGAAACCGAACTGAATCTACGTTATGGCCTCTGCGCGATACACGGCAATTTTCTATCGGAAGCGCAAGATGCCTTAATGAATGCCCAGGCCGACAGCCCAAATAACTTCGAGATAAGCGCGGGGCTTGGCAAACTTGAATTCGCAAAAAAAGAATACGATAATGCAATCAAACACTTGCAACAAGCGCTTAAACTCCATCCACACCATGGTGAATCAGCGAAATATCTGGGACTTGCATTTTTCCGGTTAAAAAAATACGCTGAGAGTGTCAAATACTTGAAACTTGCATCCGAAACATCGCCCGAAGATGCAGAAACCCTCTTTACCTTGGCCCGGTCTCTATACGAAGTATCTAACTACCCTGCGGCTCACAATATATTCAATCATCTAAAACCCGATCCCCAATGGGGACCAAGTTCATATCTATACTCTGGTCTAATCCATGAGAAGTCAAGAAATTGGAACGACGCAATCGCAGACTACCAGGGGAGTATAAACCATAAAAATTCTCAATTGGAAATTGTACTTGAAACAAAATACCGACTGGCTGAGATATTCAATCAAACACACCAGTTCAGTCGCGCGCTCACCCTGCTAAGTGAAATAAGTGAAACCGCTCCTGAATATCGAGATATCGCCAGCCGCATGAAACATTATCGGGAATCAAACAAAAGCCTGCAAATTTACCTGACTGCCTCCCCAGACAAATTCATCATCCTTTGCAGAAAGCTCACACGAGCCGCCTACACTGGCGCAGAAATCACAATAGCCGAAGTGAATACTGATCAAAGCCGATACAACGATATCCTGGCCACGGTGAAAATCGTTCATGGAGAGAACCTTGTCATATTCCGATATATGAAAACAAGCGAAGAGGTGGAAATGTCATGCCTGCAAAACCTCTACGCTCGTTCACAGGATGCCAGAGCCGGTCGCAGTCTCTGTTTTACTCCCGGAATCTATTCAAAAGAGGCAAAACAGTTCGCTAAGATTCGGCCCATCAAGCTGATCGACAAACAGAAACTGACAGAATACCTGGAAACTATCAATCTAAACTCATAGTCGGATCAACATCAGATGCCGCTGTTCATTTAAACCCGGAATCTCCAGCCGCCGAAACTCGCGCCATGAGATACATCCCTTGATTGCGCCAAGTTCCTTTCTAACAGACCTCTCTCGGCCCTTATAAGCCACAATTGTCCCACCCGGTACAAGAAGTCCACTCAAAACTTTCAGCAGCTCGGAGTCAATCGTTGAGAACCCGCGTAAGGTTAGAACGGCAAACTGCTGCTTCCCCGAAAATTTTTCCACCGGCATTTCCACAACTCTGACATTCTTCAGTCCCAAAATAAGAGTCGCGACTCTCAAAAAATCCGCCCGCCTGCCAGAGCGCTCAACCAGCGCAAAGTCAACATCCTCCAGGCAGATAGCCAGCGGGATTCCCGGAAATCCAGCTCCCGAACCAATATCCGCCAAAGCCTCCGGCGCAATTTCCTCAATGTGCTTCAAAGCAGCCAGGCTGTCCAATACATGTCTGGGGATGACATCCTCAATATCAGCGAGCAATCCATACTTTGGATTCCACAGCTCAAGCTCGGCCACAAACCGTCTCAATCTATCAATTTTTCGCCCGCTTGACTCAATTCCCAAAAGCTCCAAGCCGCTTTCCAGTTTGCCTGATACCTCGAACACTGAGCTTCTATTTCCCTACACAAAAATTCGAGAAAACCAAATCCAGAACATCTGTCCGCTTCACTGCGCCAACCAATTCCCCAAGTGCGTCCAAAGCCTCGTGAAGGTCTTCAGCCAGAAGATCAATCGGGATACCCATATCCACCCGAAAATTATCCAGAGCTTTTATAGCCCGAAGCAGCAGGGTTCGTTGACGCGCGGAATTGATTACCGGAGCGTTCCTCTCCGGGGTAGCACCGGCTGCTCTGAAGGATATCTCGGTTATCAGATCCGAAAAGCCAACGCCTGTTTTGGCGCTAACCCCAATCCATCCAGGAGGCGCATCAGGCGCCAAATCCACTTTGTTCCAAACGCGAATCAGACGCCCATCTTCCACCTCTAAACCCAGCTGCTCAAATTCTCTCAGCCTCGAGTGCCCCGCCGCACCATCCGCCAACGCTACAACCAAATCCGAAGATGCAATAAGTTCCCGTGTCCGCCGTATCCCCTCCATCTCAACCGCATCAGTCACATCAGTTCTCAAACCAGCGGTGTCAATAAGCAACATTGGAATTCCATCGTGATTCACCCAGGCTTCAACCCAGTCTCGAGTAGTGCCGGGCTTTTCAGTGACAATGGATCGTTCCTCGCGCAGGAACAGATTGAACAGCGAGGATTTACCCGCGTTCACCGGCCCGGCCAGAGTAACCTTGATACCTTCCTGATAAAGCCTGCCAGTTCTCCAGGTACCCACAAGTCGTTCCAGGCTCTCTCGGCAAAAACGAATTTCATCCAAATCGAAATCAATCCGCTCAACCTCATCTTCTGGATAATCAAGTGCCAAGGATGCAATAGCGGCCTGTTTCTTAAGTCCATCGAGCACAGCATTGATAAGCAATCGCACCGAACCCCCCAATCTGGAGAGCGCCAGGGCCCTCCCCCGGTCAGTTCGTGCCTCGATTATTTCCCGTACAGCTTCCGCCTGCGTTAAATCCATCTTCCCGTTAAAAAAAGCCCGAAAGCTGAATTCGCCCGGGGCTGCATCCCTGAATCCTATCGAACGCAACAGATTCATAATGACATCGCTTATCACCAATCCTCCGTGGCAGGAAATCTCCACGGAATCCTCACCCGTATAACTAAGCGGCCCACGAAAAACTGTCAGCAGAACTTCATCTATCTTCTCAGAGTCATCCCTAAGCAACCAACCATGACAAACCCGATTACCCTCACTATTAACGAGCACCTTCGGCCGGGAAAAAATCTTGGCGATTGCATCTACGCAGCCGAAGCCCGAAGTGCGAATCACAGCAATAGCTGAACGTCCTCTAACCGTCGCCAGGGCCGCGATGAGATCGTCTGAATTATACTCCATCATGGGGCCAATTTGATGATTTCCCCGGCAAAAGAACGGCCAAACTGTCTAAAAGCTGCGCTAATGGCTTGCTGACTAGCTGCTCCCTGGCTGGTTTTCGTAATTTCCGAACTGAAGAGAGTCACCTGTTTCTGGATATCCGACATAGCTAGAATCCCGGAAACCCTAACTGTATAGACGTCTCCGACTTGCTCAAAGCTATCTAGGCTTACTCTACCGTGAATAACCCTCTCATACTTACCACCAAATCGAATGTCGGCCTTCAAATCTCGCAACAGGGCGCGTTCCGATAAGAGCAATACTTCGACCGGATTCAATTCTATAATGGAAACATTGAAATCATCGGCAATCAAATCGCCAAACAACCCTTCGGCCGCATCAGTCTCGCCCAGCACATTGCCAACCAAATCGGTTTCAACAATCAGAATTCCCATGGGAATGGATCGAATTCTCACCTGGGCGTCATACGAGGCCACGGCACGCGGTTTTTCCAGATTAGCTTCAAAATTCTCTATCGAAGCATCTCTCTCTTCACCGAAAAGGTCTAGAAATGGCCTTGCGCTGGGAGCGATGGTGAGCTCCTGCGGTCCTGAAACCACTACCTCAGGAGGGCGAAATTTCACCAATCCCTCCATGTCCGAGAGCACAAGGGCCTTTGCAATATATATGCTTCCATCGCGAGCCTTATTCGGATAAGTAATAATGAATTCAGCATTGCCAACAGGTCTACCGTGAGAACTAACAAAAAAAACCACTGGCAGAGCCGGTCTTAGCCCAACAAAAACCCTATCCGGAACCTCAACCAGGCTAATCTCAAGAGAGCCTAAGGAACGCTCCACTTCCTTAAGTGCAAAACTATATCCAGCCTCGATGTCAACAGTCCTGGAAATACCCGCCACGGTTGCCCAAAGTAGCGCCGCCTCGTAGGTTTCATTCTCTCTTATTGCCGCTCGAGCACGCGAAACATAGCTCTGAATCTGAGTATTTGTCGCTCCTATCAGCTCAAAGAGTTGTAGCGCCTGCTCTTCAAAAGCTTTTCTCTCCCAGTTTATCTCCACAGCATAATGAATCTGATTTCCCCCACTCTTCCAGGCTCCCTGGGCGCCAAGTTCGACACCAAAATCACTGGGCTTGTCGTTTTTGATTGTGTGGAGTATTGCATCGAACAAAATCTCAAACGCTCTTTTGCCTTCATCGCTCCAATATTCCACGTACCCCAATTCCATCATTTCGATAAGAGCCGATTTCAAATCATCAAATGCAGCTAACTGTGCCTCTGCAATAGTCTCAGCCGCGGCCTGACCACGAATTGTCCTATGGGTTTCACTGACTTTGGGGGGCTCGAGTATCCATTCGGGCGCTTCAACCCCGACATCAATCTCAACCGTGCAAGAGAAGAAAGAAAAAAGAATTGATAGAAATACAAGCGAACGCATATTCATAAACGAATTCATCATCATCTCATCAATCTACACTAACAAACATCAGCAAATTTTTTCATCTACTTATTATACATAAGATTTAAAATGACAGTGGTTGCTCGAACCATCGCTGGCAAAGCAACCCACTCCTGGCGGCTGTGGAAATTGATTCCTCCTGCAAAAATATTGGGTGTCGGAATGCCCATCGCAGTAAGAATAGAGCCATCAGTTCCGCCCCGGATAGATCTCTCAACAGGTTGAATTCCCGATTCAAGCACAGCCTTGCGCAACCGTGCGACAATATCCGGATTCCTATCGAAAACTTCCCGCATATTTCTGTACTCCTCCTTCAATCTAACTGTAATCCTCCCACCTGGAGATGCTGCCTCTACGGCCTGGGCAAAGGCTCTAAGCGCATTTGAGCGCCGTTCAATATCTTTTGAATCGAAACTGCGATACTTAATTATCAATTCAGCGCTATCAATTCTGCCCCGCAAATCATGAGCCCAGTAATTGCCATAGCGGCCATCGGTAGCCTCAGGACTTTCATTCCCTGGCAGCATGTTAATAAACATTGCTGCCATCGAAACCGCATTTACCAAGCGGCCCCTCCCTGAACCAGGATGAATCGAATCGCCCTTAAAGGAAATCTCAGCGAGCCAAGCATGAAAACACTCGATTCCCATTTCTCCTTCCTCGCCCCCATCCACAACGAAACAACAGCTAGACTCAAGCTCCTCGCGAGGGAAACAACTCATCCCATTACCTGTTTCCTCATCCGGGGTAAAAATAATCTCCAAAGGCCTATGTGGCCACGAACTATTCCTGCGAATCCAAGACAATGCAGTCATAATCTCCGCAACTCCAGCCTTATCATCAGCGCCAAGCAAAGTTCTACCATCGCTGGTAATAATCGTTTCGGCTTTGTAGTGCTCAAGCAACGGTGAATTAGCCGGGCTCAAAACAATGCCGTCCGCAAGGTTAATCGCGCCTCCATCATAGGCCCTATGCACCAGTGGCCGAATATCCGCCCCCGGCACATCATCATTAGTATCCACGTGGGCCATGAAACCGATGGTTTCACCTTCACTGTTCGCAGAATTCCCCGGTATCCTTGCAATAAGATAACCAGAAGAATCCAAAGTCACATCGTTAAAACCCATCTCCAGAAGCTCAGATTCGAGAAGTCGAAGCAAGGTCCACTGCCCCTTTGTTGAAGGAATTTTGTCCTGCGAAATGGCCGGATCGCTCGTGGTATCAATAGCGACATAACGCAGAAATCTATCGAGTAATTCCTCTGAAAACTCTTTTTTAATCAAATCATACAAACTCATTGCTATTCTTCCAAACATTCACAAACGGACAAATCACCCAGTATACTGCGTTCCGTAGCATCTCTTTTCCACGCTGCGAAACAACTCCGCCAGAATCTTCCCGGTTTACGGCAAACGAACAAAGCCTTCCTGTGCCGGTGGAGCGTTTACCAGAATCAACCTTGCGCAGCAGGTTAATCTGCGTCGCATCTTTTTGTTATATCTAATTACCTCAAGGAAAGAATAGCCGTTTCCCCCAACGGATTCCAGCGTTCAATCCCTTTCCAGTCTATCCTGGGAAGGGCATTTTTCCTTATCTCAATCTTATCATGCATCGACTTATACTTGTCACAATATCGTATTGAGATAACCCTGGGCGCTTTCGATAGTATTTAACACTTTTGCAAAAGTTGAGATTGATTTATTTTCCACGGCGATATGCCAAATACTTTCGTGATATAACCGCTGCACGGCCTGAAGAGCCTTGTGACACACCTTTTTTTCAAACTCTGCTTTCAACAAGCAAAGGAGTTTTTCGCAAGACGAGAAAGACTTCCTGACCGTTAAGCGGCTCTGAAAAAGCCCGCCCCAAAACCATGGGACGGGCTCAAAAACAGAAGAGGAGTGTAAAAGACTCCAATGCTCATTCTAAACCGAATACTCAAAGATAGTAAATAGAATTTTGGGTTCCTAAGTAATCTTCCCATGGAAACCATCAGAACCAGCGATTTCTATTGGCTGTGAACTTGCGAGCCAGGTTGGCAGAGTTAAGATAAGAATGAACAAAGCGGTCTCCACCGTTACCCTCTCAAGCCGGAGCGACAGATATTGAAGAAGACTCACAATGAAAGCTATCGCCATGTGCAACCAGAGAAAGGCGAAGCAGGCAAGATTACCCTCAGCCGAGAGCTTGGTTGTTAACCTGCTTACACATGAGTTAAGAAGATGTTCCTATATCGACGCCGGCGGCCAGGCCAGTTTCACCAGGAGCTTCTTGCGAAGACGAACCTGCCGGCGGCCTCTATGAGGCCGATGTCAGCCTCATCACCTTAACTCACAATGAGGGAGAATCTCATTCCACTCCCCGGCTCCATCCGGTTCCTCCTTGTTAGGGCGACATCCTGTAGACGAAATCGATGGCTATCTCAAGCTGAAGAGACTCCTGATAGACACCCAGAGCATCAGTAACCGCCATCTTTTCCACGCTGCGAAACAACTCCCTGCAAAGCCGGAATCCTCATCTGTTAACAGCAAACGGACAAAACCTTCCTGTGCCGGCGAAGCGTTTACCAGAATCAACCTTGCGAAGCAGGGTAATTTGCCTCACGTCTACTAACCGTCTTAGAAAAACATAACCGTTTCCCCCAACGGCAATCTCTTTCGA
Source organism: Olavius algarvensis spirochete endosymbiont (assembly GCA_900608495.1). Lineage (GTDB taxonomy): Bacteria > Spirochaetota > Spirochaetia > DSM-2461 > DSM-2461 > UBA2779. Next base: position 9,073 of record UWYT01000318.1, read on the forward strand.
AAAGATGAAAATGGTAATACCGTTAGAACCTGGGATTAGGGAAGGTTGTGATTGGGGAAAGCCTTGAGGACCACATTGGCATGATTCCAAAGACAATCATATTCTTCCAGGAGGTGAGATTTAATTACAATTCAAGATATTGATTACATGTGAAAATTCAGAACTACATGATGCAAAACTTGCTAAACCGGAAATTGATTCTTCTTATAAACCTCACTTACATGTTGTTTTCTCATCGATTTCAGGCCTATGGCTTTGAAACTGAAATTTACATTGACTAAGTATCTACTACCAAATTCGATTCAGTGATTTCGAAGTTGATGAGAATGCACTTCAAAGAAAACTATGAGGCGGAGCTGGTGGTTGGCAGAAGCCCCGGACAGGTTACGTCTGCCAGCGGACAGGACGCTTTGATAGGCAGAAGTTAGAACCTCTTGCTAATGCTCATCACAATTCTCCCCTCGCCAGGTTCGTCCCCTGCCTCCGCAAGCTCCCTGGCTGAGAGCCGGGGGGTGGGAATAACTCCCAGGCGGTTGCACACAGTCTAACCGCGGGGCCAGGGGCTTAAGGCACGGCCAGTTCTGCGGCCCTTCCTGATTTCGCGCTAAGAAATCTCATGATTCCCTCTTCCTCACGCTCAAGTACTGTATCCCTTATCAGCATCCATGCCTTAAGAGTTGGTGAGTTAAAACTCCAAAGCAGAGTCTCATGATGTGGAATACTTGCCCTCCGGAAGATATGGATAGACCGATT
>UWYT01000068.1 GCA_900608495.1 Olavius algarvensis spirochete endosymbiont
CTGGAACCATAGCTATGCCCAGTGGTGGTGGACTGATTCTCTATGCCAAATGGGTCGATAGAACATATACGGTTACCTACAATCTAAATGGCGGAACCGGTGCTACTGCTCCGACAGATGACAATACTTATACTAGTGGCGCAAGTGTGAGGGCTGCAGCGGCGCCCGCGGGACTTACGGCTCCTGCCGACAAGAGATTT
>UWYT01000056.1 GCA_900608495.1 Olavius algarvensis spirochete endosymbiont
GCGGTGGGCAGAATGCACACGCATTCTGTCTATCCTTTGGGCGTCAGTTAGAAAGAAAGCCCCCATGCGCCAGGGAGGGCGCATGGGGAGGTCAAAGCCAGAAGGGCTCATACACTTCCTAAGCCCCATTTCGCCAGGGACGAAGGTGAGGGCCTTTTTAGGAGCTTTTGCTAATCGATAATGCGGCATTATCGACTAGCAAGAGCGGTATCGGCTTGCAGGCTCTTAGATTCAACCCACAAAGCTGGTTTGTGAGGTTGGGTAGATTTGGTTTTAAGGGACTACTCTCTGCAAGCTGATGCCTAAAGGCCCTGGATGAGTCGCTTGAGCGTATTGGCATAGATGAGGAGCGTGGAGTAGTTCACAGCCTGA
>UWYT01000050.1 GCA_900608495.1 Olavius algarvensis spirochete endosymbiont
TGAAACTCATCAGGGCAATCTGATCGGCATGCAAGGCTCTCTGGCTATGGAGGGCTGGAGCTTTCTGCGGCGCTGGCTGGCTGCTTAGCCTCACTGGGCTTAGCGACCCCTGCGCATATTGTTGCGGGAATGAGGGTAACGGCGGGAGGAGTAAATCATCATTACGGATAAACTAGCTTTTCAAGAAGATAGATCGAAACGAGAAGCCACACCAAAGACGTGCATAGAAACAATATCTGTTTTTTCTTCTTCGAAATTGCAATCAATATGCTTGAAGTTACGATTATTACAGGGGCAATATATACACTCACTAATACAAATGCAACGTAATAAACCAAGGCTGTGAGATCTGGCAACTCTCGGAAAAAAGCAATATTGCAGGACTGGTAAAATGGAGAGTGATACTATTTGTATGATACTTAGAACTTTATTCACTTTCACTTTATTCCATTTCATCGTCTTCTCCATGATTCTGCTGAATAGCACCTTTTACGTCCGGCATCACTCCTCTCAGCACCTCACAATAACATCGTCAATAAGGGTGTTACTATTCGGGCCTCGACAAAGTATTATAAGTCACCAAATGGACGATACCCATTCGAAAATAGAAGCCCGCTATGAATCGGATCGAATACGAAGGGCGATTTAACCTGTGACCCTGGGTTTTACACAGAAAAAAATTACAGGCTCTTCAGGAAGAGTCATCTAAGGCTTTCTAGTTTTGGGCAATATGCGACTCATCCATTCCTCCCAAAGGATGCTCAACTCTATTATATATCGGGTGAGACGACCGGCATTAGCCACTTCTCTCAAAGTCAGCTCAACTTCCCTATGCACAGGAGAGGTAGGATTAACACCATACCCACCATAAAATGCAAATCTCCCAATTTTGTTTTCATCAAAAACATAAATGTAAACAGTTGTGCCATCCACTAGCCCATAGCTCTCTATGCCGACATAGAAGTGACGATTCTTAGCACGTCTATTTACAGCACGTCTAGCCAGTTTCTTATCGAAATCAGCAATTTCATGTTTTGTTTCAACAACCAAAGATCGTCCTGTGCTTGTATCCTCTGTCCACTCTATCAAATCCCATGTATTAGAATTCTCAACAAACAGGGAAGTACGCAAATCCCCATTATCTATATTACGTTCAAAATAAATAAGAAAAAAATCCGAATCTCGATAGTAGTTTGCAAGCCTTTCCTCAACTTCACGATGATATTCTTTATCGCTAAGCAAATACATTGACTCTAAGAATCCGGGATCTAGGTTTTCTTCAAACCACTTGTCCCATATTTTTGATTCTTCTTCAAAAGAAA
>UWYT01000113.1 GCA_900608495.1 Olavius algarvensis spirochete endosymbiont
GGAGAAAATACCACCTTAATTCCCCGCTCTGGCCCAAGTTCGCAATCAATGGCGACAATGTGGATGGTTATGAATTGCCGCTAGGGGAAAATCAAACTATGAGTATGTCCGCCAGTAAGATCTTGTTCAGCACTGATGAACAAGCATACAGAGAGGTGTTATTGCAGTACCTGTCCGCGGAAGAAGAAGATCAAGTTGAGGAAAAAATCGATGAATGAAGAAGAACTCGAAAACCGCTGTCTGGACTGGTTCCGCAAAGGCGGCTGGGATGTGCTGTACGGACCTGACATTGCACCGGACCTGCCTGACGGCAAGGCAGGTGGCACAGACCTTCAGCGTGATGATTATGCCCAGGTGATGCTAAAGCACGATCTGGAAGTGGCGTTTACCCGTATCAACCGGCACCTGCCGCATGAGTGCTTCGATCAGGTGGTCTCCAAGCTCTCGCAGACAGAAAGCCTGGATCTGGTTACCAACAACCGGGCCTTTCATCGCCTGCTGCTAGAAGGCGTGCCAGTCGAATACAAGCAGGATGATGAGGTACACAACGACCATGCTTTCCTGGTCGATTTTGATCAGTCAACCAATAACCGCTTTGTCGCCATCAATCAGTTCACCATCAGAGGCACCAAGCAACCGCGCCGCCCTGATGTGATCTGTTTTATCAACGGTTTGCCCTTTGCGGTGCTGGAGCTGAAAAGCCCCAGTGACGAGAACGCCAACATCGAGGATGCCTTCAATCAATTGCAAACCTATAAGGATGAGATCAGCGACCTGTTTATCTTCAATGAGGCGTTGGTGGTCAGTGATGGCTGTACCGCCCGTGTCGGTTCGCTCACCGCCAGCCTGGAGCGCTTCATGCCCTGGCGCACAATCGAGCGTGAGGACGACAAGCCGCTGCTGGAGTGGCAACTGGAAACACTGGTGCGCGGCTTCTTTGACCCGAAACTGTTTCTGGATTACATCCGCTATTTTGTGCTGTTTGAAACCGACCTGTCTGCCGGACAGGCAGGCGGTGGGATTATCAAGAAAATCGCCGGTTATCATCAGTTCCATGCGGTGCGCGAGGCGGTAAAGGCAACTGTGATAGCGGCGCAAGAGATTGAAGGGGTTGCCGAAAAACGGGCGACCTATGGCGATGGGGTGGTGCCCGGCAGTAAAAAGGCCGGTGTGGTGTGGCATACCCAGGGCTCGGGCAAGAGCCTCTCCATGTGCTGCTATGCCGGGAAGCTGTTACAGCAACCGACGATGAACAACCCAACCTTGATCGTGGTGACGGATCGCAATGATCTGGACGGACAGTTGTTTGCCACCTTCAGCAATGCCGTGGAGTTATTGAAACAGACGCCGGTACAGGCCAACGACCGGGACGAGCTGCGAGAACTACTGGCTGAGCGTGAATCGGGCGGCATCATCTTTACAACGGTACAGAAGTTTGCCTTAGTTAAAGATGAAAATGGCGATGAGGAGAGCAGCCACCCGATACTCAATGACCGCCACAATATCGTGGTGATCTCCGATGAGGCTCACCGCAGCCAGTATGGCCTGAAGGCGGTGCTGACTGCTGAAGGCCAATATAAGTTTGGCTATGCCAAGCACATGCGCGATGCGCTGCCGTTTGCCTCTTTTATCGGTTTCACCGGCACCCCCATATCGCAGGAGGATAAAGATACCCGGGCGGTCTTCGGCGATTATGTCTCCATCTACGACATTCAGGATGCCGTGGACGATGGTGCGACCGTACCCATTTACTATGAGTCCCGCCTGGCCAAGCTGGAGCTGAACAACAAGGAGATCGAGGCGCTCTCCGATCAAGTCGATGAGGTGGTCGAGGATGAAGAAGACGTTGGGCAGCGAGAAAAAACCAAGGGTGAATGGAGCCGACTGGAAAAGCTTGTGGGTGCGACACCCCGTTTGCAGCAGGTGGCTGCCGATCTAATCGACCATTTTGAAGCACGTACCGCCACCATGGATGGCAAGGCGATGATAGTCGGTATGAGCCGGGACATCTGCGCCCAGCTCTACAATGAGATTGTCGCCTTGCGCCCCGACTGGCACGACCCCGACCCGGAAAAAGGTGCGATCAAAATCGTGATGACCGGGTCCGCTTCCGATAAGCCATTGCTGCAACCCCACATCTACAACAAAAAAACCAAGAAGCGACTGGAGAAGCGTTTTAAGGATAAAAACGACCCGCTAAAGCTGGTGATCGTACGTGATATGTGGCTGACCGGTTTTGATGCCCCCTGTTGCCATACCATGTATGTCGATAAGCCGATGAAGGGACACAACCTGATGCAGGCCATTGCCCGGGTGAATCGGGTATTCAAGGACAAGCAAGGCGGGTTGGTGGTTGACTACATCGGCATCGCCAATGAGCTGAAACAGGCGCTCAAGACCTACACCGACTCCAAGGGCAAAGGTGAACCGACCCTTCGTGCCGAAAAGGCGCTGGCGATTCTTTTGGAAAAGCTGGATGCCATTCGGGGGATGTTTGCCAAGACACCGCAATCGGATGGTCTGGATATTTCCGGATTCGAGACCGACGCACACAAGCTGCTGGTGCCTGCCGCCAACTATGTGCTGGGACTGGAAGATGGCAAGAAGCGTTTTCTCGATCTGGTACTGGCCACCAGCAAGGCCTATTCACTATGCAGCACGCTGGACGAGGCCAAAGGCCTGCGCAAGGAGATCGCCTTTTACTCTGCGGTGAAGGCGGCTATCAGCAAGTTCACCTCGGTTGATAAGAAGCGCACACAGGAAGAGAAGAATTCCGTGCTCAAGCAGATATTGGATAACGCCGTCATCGCCGAAGGCGTGGCGGATGTGTTCAGCCTGTGCGGTTTGGATAAACCCGATATCGGCCTGCTCTCCGATGAGTTTCTGAAAGATGTCCGGCAGATGCCGCACCAGAACCTGGCCGTTGAGCTGCTGGAAAAACTGCTCAAGGACGACATCAAGGCCAAGACCCGCAACAACGTGGTTCAGGAGAAGAAGTACGCTGAGCGGCTGCAGGAGACCCTGCGCAAGTATAACAACCGAGCCATTGAGACGGCACAGGTTATCGAGGAGCTTATCCAGATGGCCAAGGAGTTTCAGGCGGAGATGGCGCGTAAGGCCGAGTTGGGACTCAACCCCGATGAGATTGCCTTTTATGATGCCCTGGCCAATAATGAAAGCGCGGTTCGTGAGCTTGGCGATGAGACCCTGAAGAAAATCGCTACTGAGATTACCTGCAAGCTACGCAAATCAACCACTGTCGACTGGCAAGTACGCGATAGCGTTCGGGCCAAGCTGAAGATTCTGGTGCGGGGTACATTGTGGCGTTACGAATACCCGCCCGACAAAACGACAGAAGCCGTTGAGCTTGTGCTCAAGCAGGCTGAGACACTCTCGAATTCCTGGAGTAAATAACCTTATTGATTAACTGAATCAACCGTGATGGTTGTCGTATAAAAAAGCGGACAATTACGATTAATGAATCAAAACAGAGCAGCCTGGAACAGTTCCTGATAGATCAGGCCGCGGAAAAGAATATTGCTCTCGATAGCGATAAGACGAAGATTGTTGATTCTGAAATCAATCAGGTAGTTAACAAGTCAAAAAAGTTTACCGACTGGCATAAAAAGAGCAGTACACAGGCTGAATTGAAAGTCCGACTCCGCCCTGTGCTTGCAAAGCATGGTCTCCCGGTTCTTGATTCAGTGTTTGATGAAATCTCAAGGCGTGCTGGCAGTTCATCCACACCGAAGTCTTACTGGTTTGTTGGCGCATCCTACGGCAAAGGTAGCGAGGATCAGACCGAGCGTTTCATAACCGAAGGCGTCTGGCAAAACGGCTACCAGGACAAATACCTTGATGTCGTTCGCTCCATGCAGCCTGGCGACAAGATTGCCATCAAATCGTCCTATACCCTAAAAGCGTAACCTGCCTTTCGACAGCAAGGGTCAGACCGTCTCCATGATGGATATCAAAGCGATTGGCGTGGTGACGAAAAACCATGGTGATGGCCGGTTTGTCGACGTGGATTGGGAGCCGCGTTTAGATCCAGTGAAAGAATGGTATTTCTACACGAACCGAAGCACGGTATGGCGTGTGCTGCCCGGGGAATGGATGACTGATGCCCTTATCGACTTTACCTTCAGCGCTGGAAAGCCCCGGCTACAAGGGGCCAGATACGAAAAAGCCGGTTTCAGAGAACCGGTTTTTTTGTTTAATGGCGGAGAGGGAGGGATTCGAACCCTCGGTGCAGTCAACCCACACAACTCCTTAGCAGGGAGCCCGATTCAACCACTCTCGCACCTCTCCAAAGCATCGAAACGACCGACTAATCATAATTTCGCTAGATTGTCCTTTACATCGCTTCGCGTTGCAACACCTCACATAGAGAAAATACAAGCCTCGGCAGCACCTGTTGCCCACCTCCCTTTAACGCAGAGTCGATATATCCCTATCACACCATGGCCCGAGGGGCGAGCACATCCCAGGCAGGCCAGCTTTGATACTCGCGTACAGCCGTATATCCCTGCTGCTTTACTTGTGATTCCAAAATGATACCATGAATGAGCACGAAGAAGCTGCGGTGATTGACGTACGGGGTTTAATCACTTGAAAAGCGGTTGTTGATTTTTAAAGCAAAATTCGAAAGAAATTTACTGCTCGCGGGATTGCCGCCTGGATATTCGAAACCTACCCTGATGAGTGACGGCAAAACAAAAGTAAATCCGCTTGTTACTGATGCCGGCACTGCCCTAGCGGATTGCTGCTGAGATAGGTGCCGGGCGCCCCGGCTGCAAAAAAAGTTCCGAAAATCAAACCGATCGAAGCCCGAGCTTGCAGAGAGCAGCGCGACGACATCCGCAATTGTTCCGAATGCTGCAATCATCAATCATAAAAGAGCACTATCTTTACTCATATCCTGGTCCTTGAGTTTTTGTGGTTTGAACCGCAATCTATGAGGATTGACGAGAAACGATCTTTCCGTAAGTGCGGCATCAGTGCCAGTCCCGGCGACATATTCCCCAGGCGGACGCAATGTCCTTGCCAAGCAGTCCCGTTCGCAACAGGCGGGATCAGTCATGCAGCGCCCTCCAGTTCTCGATAACCCGACGAATATCAGTTCTGTTAAATTCCATAGTCATCAGCGCCGATGCCTTGTATCGGGTCAGGCTGTTATCATATTTCGGTGGAAGCCAGCGCAGTTGCTTCTCGGTGGCCGGTTGATACAGCCAGTCCCTTTGTTTGTGGGCAGTGCTTTCTGTCTCAAACCGGTTGATCCAGTCATCTGCAGCGGCAAAACACACATTGCGTTCTCCAGCAGTCAAAAGTTTAACCAGATGCGAGGGTTTTTTGCGCCCGCCAACCGCATACCATTCACCGTCGAGATAAAAGACACCGCCCCACGCCTCGAAGCCGGTTGCAATGAAGTAACGGTCATTGTCGTACAGATCGCACCAGGAAAAATTGGAGCGCTTGAGAATATCGATTTCCGTCATGCGAAAATCAGCTGTCTGAGTGGCAGCAGCCTCGGGCTGTCCTTCCCAGACATAGCCACATAGCGGACATTCCTTGCTGGCAAGCGGGACATCAGCACCGCATTCAGGGCAATCTTTGTAAGGCGCATCACCCTCTACAAACCGGTCGTCCAGCTGAACTTCCTGCTCAAGAAAACCATGCATCAATATCGAAGTGCCAAAATCCAGAACAATGCAGTTTTTCTTGATGACGCCGGAAAACTCAGCCGGATCAACAGTCCGCAAACCCCTGCCAATCATCTGAATCATGGTTGATTTGTAAGAGCTGGGGCGCAACAGTACGATGCAGGAAGTTGGCGGGTGGTCCCAGCCTTCCGTCAGTACCGCGACATTGACAACAACCTGCAGATTGTTTTTGCCGTAAGCCTTCAAAGTGTCGGAGCGCTCTGTTTCGCTCATATCGCCCCAAATCATGCCTGTGGTAATCCCGGCGCTTTGATAGCTCGTCATCACATCGCGGGCATGATTAACCGTGGAACAGAACACAACGGTTTGGCGATCTCCGGCTTTTTCCTTCCAGTGCTGAACAACGGCATCATTGATGGGGCGTGTGTTCATGATGTTAGCGACCGCACCCATATCATAATCAAGGGCAGTCTTGCGGACTCTCCTCAGCTCTTCCTGAACGCCCACATCCATCACAAAAGTGCGCGGTGGAACAAGATGGCCCGAGGCAATCAGTTCCTTAACCATGATTTGGTCTGAAACATTGGAAAAGATGTTGCGAAGACCCTTCTTGTCACCGCGATGGGGCGTGGCCGTCATGCCCAGAAGCTTCATGTCCGGATTGATGCGCCGGGCGTGTTCAATCACCCGCATATAGCTGTCAGCCCGGGCGTGATGAGCTTCATCGATAACCAGTGCATCCAAAGGGGGCAACGAGATTAAGTTGTTTTCGCGGGAGAGAGTTTGCACCATCGCAAACGCCACCTGGCCATCCCAATTTTTCTCATTGGCGTTAAAAATGCTGGTAGATAGCGAGGGGCTTACGAGCTTGAATTTACCTTCGTTTTGAAAGGTTAGTTCATCGCGGTGAGCAAGAACGCAGGCCCGTTCAATATCGCGCTTGAACATCCGATCCAGCACAGCCGAGAGCATGATCGTTTTGCCCGCACCGGCCGGAGCGACAGCAAGCGTATTGCCGTGAGTGTAGAGCGCATCAACAGTTTTGGAGACGAGCTCCTTTTGTCTTGGTCTGAGTAACATGCCGCCTCCTTATAATTGCGCCCATGACGGCAGGTTGCTGGCAGAACTCGCAGGCGCACTTTGGTTGCCACCCCTCTTTAGAGGGGCTGCGAGCAGACGTCGATACTGCACCCATTAATGAGGCATATCTTATCCGGTGTGATAACCAGTTTGATGCTTTTCTTATCGTCACCGCTTTGGTTTTTATCGACATCGATACGGGAGGCAAACTCAAATACCATCCAGATCGCCAGGGCCATACATGCGGCGGGTATTCTGGGCAGCGGAGAGAGTTGTTCCTGTTGGATACGCCACGTGCAAAGTTCAAAATTCCCTTGATTGAAGCGCCACCACTGTTCTTCCGGACTCAAAATAGCCCAATCAAACTCCAGCTCTTGCGCGCAGGCATATTTTCCTTACCAAACAACAAATTCGCAGTTTGAATAGACCGATCCCGTGGCGTTGTTCCGTGCAGTCCAGCCTTGAGAGGCATCGTCATGCGGTCATACGAATCCTGATTGCCATTCCTTTCGGGGTAGCGTCAAAAACGCTTTCAATCATCTGCACTTGAGAGATTCGAACCCTCGGTGTGCAGTCAACCCACAGAACGCCTTGGCAGGGAGCCCGATTCAACCACTCTCGCACCTTTTCCAAATTATCGAAACGGGCGACTAATCAACATCGTTGTGTAATCCTCCCTAGATTGTCCTTTACATCGCTTCGCGTTGCAACACCCCGCATAGAAGATGCAAACCTCGGCGTCACCTGTTGCACCTCACCTCATCTTGAAGCCAAAAAAGCCCGCCTTTAACTCGAAGTCGATACATCCCTATCACAAGCCATGCCCCGAGGAGCGAACACCTCCCAGGCAGGCCGGCTTTGATACTCGCGTATAGCCGCATATGAATCTGTAAAAATATCATGGTAAACACCATTTCGGCGGCATCCAGCCAACTGCTTATGTACCTTATTCTTGATTCAGCAGTCGGCAGGTGATTCAAGATTCACAGCCTCAAATTTATGACTGACCTCCGGACAACTGCCGAGGAAAGAAGGTGTCTCCCTGCTGCTTTACTTGTAATTCCAAATCGAAATTGATACCGTGTAAGGAGTACGAAAAAGCTGAGGTGATTGACGCATGGGATTTAGTCTGTTGGGGGTGACTGTTGGTTTTTTAAAGCAAAATCCGGAACAAAAATTTACTGCTCGTGAGATTGCAGCCTGGATATTCGAAACCTACCCTGATGAGTGCCGACAAAAACAAAATCGTTCCAAAGCAAAAGTAACTCCGCTTGATACTGACGCGGCCCTGCTTCAGCAGATTGCTGCTGAAATAGGTTCACGGCGCCCCCGGTTGCAAGCAATGAATCCGAAAATCAAAACTACCGAAGCCCGGCCTCGGAAGTTCTACTATACCGATTCAAGTGACAGCGACGAAATTGAGCGTACAGAGAGCAGCGCGACGGCATCCGCGGCTGATCCGAATGCCGCAATCATAAAAGAACACGATCTTTACTCCATCCTGAGCGAGTTTTTGTGGTCTGAACTTGCAATCTATAGCAGGAGGATTGACGAGAAACGCTCCCGTAAGTCTCGCAGTGCCGGCGGTAATAAGTGGCTCTATCCAGATTTGGTTGGTATGGAGGATTTAAGCCAGGATTGGCACCGTGAAATCAAGGATTGTGTGCAGCAGTATGCAGATAAGAAAAACAAACTATGGTCCTTTGAAGTCAAAATCCTGATTAATAGCTCCAACGTAAGAGAAGCCTTTTTCCAGACAGTCAGTAATTCATCATGGGCCAATTTTGGATATCTGGTGGCCAATGAAATCGAAGGCGCTGACACGTCAAAAGAACTTCGCATGCTGGCCGGTTTACACGGTATTGGTTTTATCAAGCTCGATTCTGAGAATTCCTCAGAGAGCCAAATTATGATTCCTGCGAAAGAAAGAACTGAAATTGACTGGAATGCCGCCAATCGCCTGGCCGAAGAGAATAAGGATTTCCTGGATTATATAAAAACAGTCCGCCAGTTTTATCAGACTGGCGAAGTGCATGAAACAGATTGGGATGCCAAGGCTCAAGAAGATTAATCCTGCCTTTTTAGTTTTTCCGGCCGTATTCAAAGCAGCCCTATCCGCGAACTTTGTGGCATCCCATGGCAAAATCGTTTGTTGGTTCCCTCTAACGCTTTGAATCAAGCCGGGAGATATCTTTTCTCGTTTTCCGACTTAACATCGATATAAAAATTGAAGAAGCTGTGAATGGTTTGCTCCAGTCGGAGCAGGCATCACTAGCTTTTTTCTGGTTTTATGGTGTTTACCCGTTCCCCCTTGCCAGTAAGAACCCGTTGTGAATCCGATTCTCAATCTGCCTGGCGTACAGTTTCAACATCCTTTGCGGATGTTCGATCTATACCTTAATGATGAGATGCCCGCAACATCAATAAGGCAGGTGGCCTTGCGGAATTGTTCCACCCACAGCAATTACTGAAGCGGAGGGAGTGGGATTCGAACCCACGGCAGGTTGCCCTGCACTGGTTTTCAAGACCAGCCCCATAAACCACTCGGTCATCCCTCCAATAGAAGCATATCCTATCCAGAATCTGAACCAAGTCAATTGCACATCTAATCCCGCTGGAATCGCACGATATGAAAAGATTGTGCACTTAGGCAAGGTTAGTCCCGCCTTTTAACAATCAATGCATAGATTCTTTCCAAATCTTCACGATCAAACCAAGAAATTTCAACCTTCCCCCGGTATAGAGACCCTTTTAGAAGAACTTTTGTTCCAAGTGCTTCCACAAACTTCTGTTCAATGTCTCTAAGTTCCGGATTGTTTCCCTCATTCTTCAGGGGCTCTTTGGCTTTAGCCTTCTTAGTTCCCCTATACCCGCGATTCATATCATCCGCCATCGCTTCGGCGTTTCTTACCGACAACGATTTTTCAATTATCCTGTTAAACAGAAGCTCTTGATCTGCTGGATTCATCACTGTCAACAAGGCCCTGGCATGCCCTGCACTGATATCTCTCACATCGATGGCTTCTTTCATCTTATCCGGCAGCTTCAATAAACGAAGGCTGTTGGCTACCGTGGATCTTTTTTTCCCCACCCTGTCCGCCATATCCTGCTGAGACAAACCAAGAACATCTATGAGTTGACGATATGCCCTTGCCTCTTCCAAAGGAGTGAGATTGTCCCGCTGTATATTTTCCACCAGGGTGATTTCCAATTTTTGCTCAGATGCAAATTCCCTGATAATGGCGGGGATTTTCTCCAGGCGGGCAAGCTTACTGGCCTTCAAGCGTCTCTCGCCAGCAATCAGCGTGTAAGTTCCATCCTCTCTCTCTTCCGCAAGTATCGGCTGGAGGACACCCTGCTGTCGAATTGACTCGGCTAGTTCCGCAAGAGTTTCTTCATCAAAGTACTCACGAGGCTGTTCGGGATTTGGTTTAATCTTATCGATATGGACAAGTCTAACCTGTCCATCATTTTTTTCGCCGGATATTGTTAAATCCAGTCCTTCCCCCAGTAGCGCATCGAGTCCGGAGCCCAGGGCTTTTTTCTTAAACACGCCTCAACACCTCTTCGGTAAGAGCAGCATAACTGCGGGCGCCAATGCAAAGCGGGTCGTAGATATTGATAGGAATTCCATGGCTGGGAGCTTCCGCAAGACGTATATTCCTCGGAATAACCGTTTTAAACAAAAGCGTTGGATTCTTTTTAAAGGCCTCTTTCATCTGTTGAATGACTTCCTGGGCAATTCGCGTACGAGAATCGTACATAGTAAAAATAATTCCCCCCACCAATAATCTGGTATTCAGACTAACCTGCACCCTCTTGATTGTCTGGGAAAGCATACTCATGAACCCTTCAAGCGCAAAAAACTCACACTGCAATGGAACTATAACCACCTGGGCGGCCACAAACCCGTTAAGGGTGAGTATCCCCAGGGAAGGTGGGCAATCAATCAGGATATAGTCAAAAGCGGATATCTGCGAATTAATTGCTCTTTTAAGGAAACAGTTTCGATCTTCCACATTCGCTAATTCCACCATCGCACCAGTTAAACTGAGGTCTGATGGCAGTATGTACATATTCTCCTGAGGTGTTTTCACGATCGCTTCGGCCGCCGGAACCTTGCCAATCAGTACATCATAGATACCCGAAGTCTTCTCATAGACGCCAAGACCGCTACTTAAATTCCCCTGCGGATCAAGATCTACAAGTAATACACGCTTACCCTTCGCGGCCATGTAGGCCCCAATATTGATTGTCGAGGTTGTTTTACCTACCCCTCCTTTTTGGTTCGCAAAAACCACAGTACGACCCATTAGGCAATCATAGCACCAGAGGCTTGCTTAACCAACCCTGGATACTGATCTGCCAACAGACAGGAATTCCTGTTTGAAAACTCTATCCCGGCGAAGCGCGGTAAAGCTGATTGCCATCAGGGAAAATGCTTACCCATTCCCCAGGTGACTATTCTCACAATACTTGTATGCTATAGAAGACCCTGACCTCCTCTCATTGGGTAACGGTTTTCCGAAGATCATCCGATAATGGTAAAGATCGTCGATATCCGATGCCAATTCGTGTTTGGTATCCTTAGATTATAATTCTGATAGCGAGGATTCCTTTCGTCCCCGCGGGTGCAGGTATTTTACATGAAGCGCGCAGAGTATGCTGAAGCTGGCGGGAAACAACCCGACAGAAGTATTCTTACAAAATTGCCCAAAATAGAGGTTCACCGCCATCTTGAGGGAACCTACCCGATAGATTCTCTCTTCAGGCTGGCCTTGAAAAATGAACTTGACGTCCCCAAAAATATTGAGGATTTCAAGAAAGCCTTCCAATTCCCGAAAGATCATGCACCTGATTTCCTTCTATTCCTTAGCAAGTTCAAGAAATTCTGGTATAAGACATTGGGCGATATCGAGAGTATAACTTACGATTCTGTCAAATCATTTGCTAAAGAAAAATTGCACTATATGGAGTTGCGTTTCAATCCACTGCACTTCACTGAGCAAACTAAACTCGATTACAAGGCAGTCACCAAAACCATCATTTCCGCCGCCGATGCCGCGGCAGCAGAAATCAACCTGAAGATTAGATATCTTCTTACCTTCAACCGTGGGATGCAAACTGCGGAAGAAATGCTGGAAATCTACAGGAAATTTCATGAAATCGATCTTTCCGGAGTAGTGGGAATTGATTTGGCCGGTGATGAATTGACTTATCCACCCGAACAGTTCTCCTCTTTTTTCGATGTGGTAAAAAAAGAAGGCAGATACGGCATAGATATACATGCGGGGGAAGTTTCCGATTCTCAAAACATGTGGATATCGATTGAAAAATTACATGCCGATCGTATTGGTCATGGGGTCGCCGCACACAAAGACATCGAAATTCAGAAAGTTTTAAGAGATAGAAACATCTTCCTTGCTCAATGCATTACCAGCAATCGGCAAACTGGTGCGTGGCAAGATGAAGCTACTCATCCAATGAAATCACTCACCGAAGCCGGTGTCCCTGTAACAATTGCATCCGACGATCCCACAATACAGGATTCCGATTTAGTGGACGACTATGAAAAAACCGCAATCAATTTCGGCTGGACAGTCGACTATCTTATCGAATTAAATCTCAAATCTGTCCAGGCCTGCTTTCTTTCAAAACAAGAGAAACTCGAGTTAACTGAAAAATATAAGCAGGCTGTCAAAGCTTTTCGCCAGAGAATCGATCCATTGTGAAGCATTCACACATTGTTATCTAATGTCTGTTGGTACTGTAACGAAAGAATTCTGGCATCAACGCCCCTCAATGTTTCACGTGAAACGTGACTTCAGTCTCATTTTAGACGTTTCTCTATATCAACTATTTATCCCCATCAGGATTCATTCTTTTTCCTCTGTCAGATATCCGCTGACATCCCTGTTTTCGCTATCTCCGTTTGGCTGACGTACTATCCCTATAACCGAATCATCATCAGACATGTCGAGAATTCTGACTCCAAAAGCCGTCCTGCCCATTATCGATACCTTCCCTGCCGCAAATCGAAGCGCCTTGCCTAGTGCGCTGATACCTATGCAGCTATCATCCTCATGAATTGACAGTGCGGAGACAAGTAATCCTGTTTTCGCATTCGTTGCATAAGCTCTCTGCCCCCCGGTGCCACGACTATGTGGAGAAAAGTCGTCATATCGGGTTCGTTTGCCATATCCCTTTTCGGAAACCAGTAACATTGTCTCATCCAATTTGACAGGACATACCGCCATCAACTCATCTCCAATCGCCATTCGAATTCCACGCGGACCTCTGGAGTTCCTGCCCATCATCCTGACAGCGGTTCCGGACAAACGAAGTCCTTTCCCGTAACGAGTTGCAATGAAAACATCTTCCCCGGCATTAACCAAAGTTGCCGCAACCAAACTATCACCTTCATCTAGATGGATCGCAACAATCCCCCGCGTTTTCGCATTCCTGAAATCGTAGGTAGCAATCCTCTTAACAAAACCCAGCTTCGTGGCCATGAAGATAGAACTCTCACTGTTAAAATCCTCCAGCGGGACCATCGCTGTAATATCTTCGTTCTTCTCGAACTCAAGTATTGTCTGCAAATGCCTTCCTCTGCTGGTTCGTGAACCCTCCGGTATCTCGAAAACCTTAATCCAATACGCCTTCCCGGCACTGGTAACAAAAAGGATATGGGTATGCGTCGAAGCTAAAAAAGCATGTTTGATAAAATCATTTTCTTTCAAATCACTAGTTTTCGCACCCTTCCCGCCTCGCCCCTGCTCCCTATAAAGGCTTGCCGATATCCTTTTGATAAAACCCCGATGGGATATCACAACAACCACATCTTCTTCATCTATCATATCCTCAATATTTACTTGAATAACTTCTTCCGGACTTATCCTTGTTACTCTATTGCTGCCATGCTTGCTCGAAAGCTCCGTCGTCTCTTCCTTTATCATTGTGAGAATTTTTTCTTCGTGGCTTAATAAATCATCCAAAAAAGCTATTTTTTTTCGTATCTCACCCAATTCATCAAGAATCTTCTGCACTTCCAAACTGGTTAATCTCTGAAGCTTCATGTCCAATATTGCCTGGGATTGCATTGTGGATATTTCAAATCTATCCATCAGCTTTGTCTGCGCGATGGCAACAGTTTTCGATTCCTTGATTATCTCAACTACTTCATCAATATTTGCAAGAGCTAGTTTTAGGCCTACTAATACGCTCTCTCGTTCTTTTGCTTTCTTTAATTCAAATTCACAGCTTCTGCGCACAACCAGCTGCCGGTGTTTAATGAATTCAGCAATCATACCTTTCAGATTCAGCAATTTCGGTTTGCCGTCTACAAGCGCAAGATTGTTGATATTGAAATTGACCTGCAAGGAGGTATGCGTGAAGAGAGAGTTCAGTACAACCTGAGGATTAGTACCTTTTTTAAGTTCAATGACAATTCGCATTCCTCCCCTATCTGATTCATCACGGAGATCGGCAATGCCGTCAATTTTTTTATTTCTAACCAAATCAGCAATTCTAACAATCAAATTTGCCTTATTAACCTGGTACGGAATTTCAGTGACAATTAAAGTCTGCTTATCACTCCCTTCCACATGATGACGTGCCCGGAGTACCACCTTGCCTCTTCCTGTATGAGCAGCAAGTCGATATCCCTTTGTACCATGGATTACGCCGGCGGTTGGAAAATCCGGGCCCAGGATGTATTCTAAAAGCTCATCGGCGGTGATTTCCGGATTATCGATTTGTGCGCATATCGCTGCGGAAACTTCTCTAAAATTATGCGGGGGCATATTTGTGGCCATCCCCACCGCTATTCCGCTTGATCCGTTCAGAAGGAGATTTGGTATGGCTGCCGGTAATACCGTGGGCTCTTTTATGGAATCGTCGTAATTGGGTTCAAAGTCTACTGTTTCCTTCTTTATGTCCTTGAGCATCGCGTCGGCGGTATTCGCCAAACGAGCTTCGGTATATCTCATAGCCGCCGGTGGATCGCCGTCAATCGAACCGAAGTTTCCCTGCCCCTGAACCAGGGGAAAACGAAGAGAAAAATTTTGCGCTAATCTAACTAGTGCATCGTATATGGATTGATCGCCATGAGGATGAAATTTTCCTAAAACATCCCCGACAATACGGCCACACTTCTTATATGGTTTGTCATGGCGAAGGCCAATCTCGCTCATGGAATAGAGAATTCGTCGATGTACCGGCTTCAATCCGTCCCTCACATCCGGTAAGGCACGGCTCACTATTACCGACATCGCATAATTTAGATAGGATTCCCTTACTTCCTCCTCAATTGCAATTGGTATAGTCTTGCCAAGACGTTCGTTCATCGATAGATCCTTCAGATTAGATGCACGCGTAGTTCAATCAGATGTCCAATTTAGCGACAGAAAGCGCGTTATCTTCAATAAATTTTTTTCGTGGTGGTACTTCTTCACCCATCAAAGTGGTAAACATCTCATCCGCGACAACGAAATCTTCCAACTTAACTTGCTTTATTTTTCTGGTATCAGGATCCATGGTGGTTTCCCATAACTGTTCCGGGTTCATTTCTCCTAATCCTTTGTATCGCTGAATGTTAATCTGTTTGCTTTTATCCCATTTCAAAATTATTGCATCTCTTTCAACCTCGTTGTAGGCATACGTTGTTTTTTTCCCTGACGAAAGTTTGAAAAGTGGCGGCATAGCGAGATAAATATGACCATTATCAAGAATTGGCTGCATACATCGAAAAAAGAAAGTCAGCAACAGCGTGCGAATATGAGATCCATCGACATCCGCATCGGCCATAATTATTATTTTATTATATCGAAGCTTCGAAACATCAAAATCGTTTCCAACAGAGGCGCCCAGTGCCTGGATGATCGGCTGCATTTTCTCATTTGCCAAAACCTTTTCCAGACGAGTCTTTTCCACGTTGACCATTTTCCCCAATATCGGGAGTATGGCCTGAAATTTTCTATCTCTTCCCATTTTGGCACTGCCACCGGCTGATTCGCCTTCGACAATGTAAATCTCACAATTAGAAGGATTCCTATCGGAGCAGTCCGCAAGTTTTCCCGGAAGTCCGCCACCCTCCAGGAACCCTTTTCGTCGAGTCAAATCCCTAGCTCGTCGCGCCGCTGCTCTCGCTCGTGCCGCTGTTACCGCTTTTTCCAGGATGCTGTCTATTATCTTGGGATGTTCCTCGAACCAGGAGAAGAGATTTTCGCTAACCACCTTATCAACCAATCCTCGAACTTCTGAATTTCCAAGTTTGCTTTTTGTTTGTCCTTCAAACTGGGGTTCAGGCACCTTGACAGATATAACGCAAGTAAGTCCTTCACGTACATCATCTCCCGAAAGCGCCTCATCCATTTTTTTACCCTGCTTGGAATCCTTTAGAAGTTCGTTAACTGTTCGCGTAAGCGCGGATCGAAAACCGGTTAGATGGGTGCCCCCTTCTCGAGTGTTTATATTATTCACAAAACTAAACAAAGTTTCATTATAACTCTCATTATACTGCATTCCCACTTCAACCGTAACGCCTTCCCGAACAGCTTCAAACCAAATGGGTTCTTCATGAAGAGGTGTTTTGCTCTTATTCAAATGGCGAACAAAGGATTTTATCCCACCTTCAAATTTGAACGTGCGATTTTGATTTCGTCCTATCCTTTTGTCAATGAGAGATATTTCTATCCCCTTGTTAAGAAATGCCAATTCCCTAAGTCTTTTGGAAAGAAGGTCGTAACTAAAATCTACTTCTTCGAATATTTCCTTATCCGGAAGAAATCGAGAATGTGTTCCAGTGATATCTGTCTCCCCAATTATTTCCACCGAGCCTGTGGGTATTCCCCTATCATAACGATGGAAATGAATCTTACCGTCGCGATGCACAATCACCTCACACCACTCGGAGAGTGCGTTTACGACAGCAGCTCCAACTCCATGTAAACCTCCAGAGACTTTGTAAGTCCCCTTATCAAACTTTCCGCCAGCATGCAAGCGCGTCATAGCCACTTCCAAAGCGCTAACTTTTTCAACAGGATGTTCCGACACAGGTATTCCCCGGCCATTGTCCACCACTCGGATCGACCCTTCCTCCTCGATGTGCACTTCAATCTTGCTGCAATATCCTGCCAGCGCTTCATCTATAGAATTATCCACAATCTCATAAACCAGGTGATGCAATCCCTCGCTGCTGGTGGTTCCTATGTACATTCCCGGCCGTTTTCGCA
Organism: Olavius algarvensis spirochete endosymbiont; assembly: GCA_900608495.1. Lineage (GTDB taxonomy): Bacteria > Spirochaetota > Spirochaetia > DSM-2461 > DSM-2461 > UBA2779. The sequence continues at coordinate 16,973 of UWYT01000113.1, forward strand.
CCGGGTCAAGGCCTTCCAACACTTGTATATGCTGAGCATCGTAACTGTTCATTATGATTCCTTACTGAAAGAAGCAGCCAACACAATGTATCATTTTTTTGGCTGGCGGTCTAGTTAATATCTAATCTTATTCCTTTTTACTCTTGTTGCTTTCGCAACAAGAGTACTATCATCAAATTTTGTTGTTTTTTGAATATTGCCGCGGAGCCTGCGTATGTTTTCTTATTTGCACATTTAGCTTTGAAAAATTGTATGAACGGAAACGAGTATAGTATTTTCTGGACTGAAACCATCCGTCAGCTAAGGGAAGATGGAAACATTTCGGAACAGGAACATGATATGTGGTTTAAAAAAATGTACTTCATCAAGGGAGAAAGCAATACTCTAACTCTAAGTGTCCCCTCCAACTTCTTTCGCGATCAAATCAAACAAAGGTATCTACTCTTATTGCAATCCCGTGTAAGCAACATAACAGGATCTCACATAATCATTAATTTCGAAGTTCGGAAAAACACAAAAACCTCTGATAATCCAGAAAAAATCACAACTGAAAACCTCAATCAATCACATGAAAGAAAGCCCCATCATCAACTTCGACAAGATTACGATTTCAACAACTTCGTAATAGGAGGCAATAATTTTTTCGCAGCCAGCGCAGCACAGGCAATTGGGCTCAATCCAGGCGGGGCATACAATCCCTTTTTGATATACGGTGGCGTTGGTTTAGGCAAAACTCATCTAATGCAGTCTATCGGCAACTCCATTCACTATTCGCTAAAAGATAAAAAAGTCGAATACATCACTGCTGAAACCTTCATTAACGAATTTATTCATTCGATAAAAAGCGAAACACAAAGCAAGTTCAAAAACAGATATCGAAAAGTGGACGTTTTACTCATAGACGATATTCACGATCTCCAAAACAAGAAGGAAACTCAAGAAGAACTGTTTCACACATTCAATGCCTTATACGATGCAAAAAAACAACTAGTATTTACCTGCGATAGACCCCCCTCCGAACTACGCAATTTTGCAGACAGATTGAAGAGCCGTTTTGAACGCGGCCTCAACGTAGACATTCAACCCCCCAATTTTGAGACTCGCCACGCCATTCTAAGAAAAAAACTTGAAACATTTTCCACAAATATTCCAGATGAAATTCTGGAACTCATCGCAAAAAATGTTACAACTAACATAAGAGATTTAGAGGCATCACTTACGAAGATGATTGCATATGCGGAACTTGTTGGAAAAAAAATTACGACAGAAATCGCTCAGCAACAACTGAAAGGTACCTTCACAAGCGCTATACCCTCGAATATAACTATTGATAGAGTACAACGAACAATCTCTGAATATTTCAATATCACCTTCGCAGATCTTAAGGGGAAAAAACGCACCAAGAGAGTAACTTTCCCCCGACAAATTGCCATGTACATAATTAGAGAAATTACAGACTATTCAACCACCGAAATAGGCCTCGAATTTGGTGGACGAGACCACACAACAGTTATGCATGCCTGCCAAAGGATAGAAGATCTGATGAAGGGAAACCCCACCCTGGAACCAATTGTTAATGAAATAAAAAGAACAATAAAAGAAGATAGCTAAATCTCGCCGATAAGCTTCAAACTCCTGGTCGCCAACGGAGAAAGGCAAATCTTGAGTAAAAAAGGTAAGCAAAAAAACGATGGGGAACTGTGGATAAATGGCCTTTGCCTGTGGAATGAATGTTTATTAAACCCTCCGATTATAAGAATGTTGATAAAAAGCCCAATATCAATTTATTTACCAACAATAAAACCACAAAACAAAATGTTGTTTTGAAAAGAGAAATTCAGTTTATCCACTTTTCCACAAGCCCTACTACTACTGCTACTATATAGAATTTAATAAATAGGATTTATAGACATTGTGAATAAACAGTAAGGAAGCCCACTTGAATCCGATATTTGTTACCCTTATTATCAAGTGTTTGGAGGATGATAATGATATTCACTTGCGATAAGAATGCTGTTTTGAAAGAAATCGTAGTAGCAAACGAAATAATTTCCTCACACAATGTCCTTTCTATTCTTTCCAGTGTTTTGCTAGATGCCCATGATGACACTCTAACAATTAAAGCAACTGACCTTAGAGTGAGTTTTGAAACACAGATACCAATTTCTTTGGAATCTCCAGGAAAAGCTACTCTCTTCTGTGGGAAATTCCTTGCAATACTAAGAAACTTCCCAGATGGGGATGTTTTTTTCATAGAGGAGGAAGGCAAAATAACAATAGAGAATAGAGGGAATATCAAATTCCAAATGCATAGTATATCTGCGGATAATTTTCCGGAGATACCCAATTCGGAAGAAGCTCAGTTTTTCTCTTTGTCTCAAAAAAAATTCGTTTACATGATACGACAGACTATCTTCGCTATAAGCGGAGATGAAACCCGTTATTTTATGAACGGAGTTTATATGGAGTTGAAAGGGGACAGGATTGTAATGGTTGCAACGGATGGTAGACGCTTGAGTCACGTTTATGCTGTCCAGGAGGGAGAAACACCTGATTTTCCGGGGATAATCATACCACCAAAAGTTTTAAATTTATTTGTTAAGCTGGCCTCCGGAGAAGGTGATATCAATTTGGCTGTGGCAGATAAAATACTTTTCGCCCATTTTGATAAACAGAAGCTTACAAGCGCCCTGGTAGATGGGCAGTTTCCAAATTATTCCCGTGTAATACCTGAAGATCAGAATTCCAGATTCACAATCAATAGAATGGAATTAAGTGACGCTCTTCGTCGTGTATCATTGCTCTCGGATCAGAAAACTAAGAGAATTCTACTATCGCTTTCGCGAGGTGGCATTGTATTGAAATCTGATGAAAGCGGAATTGGTGAGGCCGAGGAGAAAATAGACTGCCACTATGACGGGCCTAGAATAGAGTTCGCTCTGAATCATTCATATCTTTCCGATCCGCTCAAAGTTATTGAGCAGGAAAGCATCCTCGTAAAATTCACCGATTCGCACAAAGCCATTACAATTGTTTCCCTTGAGGAATCAACATTTTTTCACATAGTTATGCCGATGCAAATGGAATGATTTTTGGGGTTTCGATCGGTTCATTTCAGTGGTTTCAGAAATCTTGCTGATGGGGAGATTAATCTCAATGCCCCCCAAATACACCTTATTGGGAAAAACGGGCAGGGAAAAACCAACTTTCTGGAAGCGCTCTATCTCCTAAGCTATGGATCTTCGTTTCGAACTCGACACCTTAGCGAACTAGTAAGATGGGATTCGAAAACTATGAAAGTATATGGGCAGATACAAACACCGAGTGAGCCCTGTGGAACCCTATCTGTTACATGGAACGATGGGAAGAAAACTATCCAGCTGCATGGAAAAAATGTTAATGATAGAAAAGAACTGTTGGATAGGATACCGACCATTGTTTTTATTCATGATGATTTTCTTTTTGTGAGTGGCTCCCCGGAACGTCGGAGATGGTTTGTCGACCAAACTTTGAGTATGCAGGATTCCTTGTATATTGATCAATTAAGGAGGTTTAAGAAAGCTCTTAAGGAGAGGAATTATTTGATAAGAAACAGGGAAAAGAATTTGGTTGAGTATTTTAGCGAACAGCTGGCTCATGCAGGCTTGGCTGTCTCAAAGAGGAGAGGTGATTTAATACGAGAGTTTGGGAATTTTTTTGATTCATTATATAGGGAGATTTCCGGAGTGGAGGAAACTGTCAGATTGGAATATTTTCCCTCTTGGAGAAATGCGAAGAAGATTGATGAGGTGATGATAATTCTTAGTGAAAACTTGGAAAAAGACATGGAAGCAGGTATAACCGGGAGTGGTCCTCACCGAGATCAGTACAAATTTATGACTACTGGCCGTGATTTTGCGAAGAGCGCCTCTACTGGTCAGCGAAGACTCCTCTCTCTGGTGCTCAGAATTACGCAAGCCCGTCTATACTCTGAGCTTACAGGGCGGAAACCTTTGTTACTGCTTGATGATGTTCTTCTTGAACTGGATACAGAGAAACGCAGAAAGTTTCTCGATCGACTACCGGAGGCGGAACAAATCTTTTATACCTTTCTCCCAGGCGAGGCAACAAGCAGGAGAAAGTGGGGCTCCATAATCTATGAAATGAAAGAAGGAGTTTTTAATGATAGAAAATGAGAATTTCATTCATGCCGGAGAACTGATAAGAAGATTGATTGAAGAGCTTGTCTCCAATGAGAAGCGTGAATACTCCAGAATGTCTGTTGGGTGGGATGAAATAGCTGGCACAGAGGTTGCTATGCATGTTTTCCCTCGGGATATTGAGAACAATGTTCTGCTTCTAGAAACAGATCACCCGGGATGGTCCCAGAGGATATTGATGATGCAGGGGAGTCTGCTCAAAAAAATTAAAAACAAGTATCCGCAATTGAAAATAAAGAAAATAAAGGTTTTTATTGGGGATGGGCGGAGAAGCAGCACTTGACTGGATTCAAGCGCAACCGTATAGTAACCAAAATTTTATCAGAGCATCAAAATGAAAAGAACTTATCAACCGAGTAAAACCAAGAGAAATCGAAAATTTGGATTTCGAGCACGTATGAAAAGTGCAAGTGGACGAGCCGTACTTTCACGTCGCCGCTTAAAGGGTAGGAAGAAACTTTCGGTAGCCGATGAGAAAAAGCCTTACTAGGGAAGAAAGGTTAAGAGGTGGGTCGGATATATATCATGTTTTAAAAAATCCAGAGAGAATGTTTCGTTGCAGGGAAGCCAGACTCCTTGCATGCCATAACAACTTGGAAATAAACAGGTTTGCCGCAATCCCAATCAAAAAGATGGGTTCGGCAGTTAAACGTAATTATACAAAGAGAATACTGAAGGAAATATATAGGGAATTGAAGTGTGAAATGAATGTTGGATACGACATCATCGTTATATCATACAGCGGGGGATATAACTACACTGAGCGAAAAAAACATTTTATAGAGTTAATCCGCAAAGCGGATATCGCTAAATGAGAAAACCCGGGTTGCTTAGCTTGCCGCTTATTTGGATTGTCAAGCTTTATCAAATTGCCGTATCACCGCTACTGTTATCAAATTGTCGATACTACCCGACATGTTCTAGCTATCTAATCGAGGCACTGAAAAAACATGGCCTGTTTAGAGGGCTTCTGCTGGCGTTTCGCCGGATTATCCGATGCCATCCGGGTATGCCTGGAGGATTTGATCCAGTACCTTAAGGATTTTTTCGGAGGAAATGATGGAAAGAAATACAATTTTGGCCATTGTCCTATCGTCCATTCTTATTATAGGAGGACTATCATATATGAACAGGGACAAGTCCGAAAAAACAGTTGAACCAACCTCAGGTTCGGAAGTCATCGAAACAGAGACTCTTATCCAGGAAGAGCAGCTGGACGAAGAATCTCTCGAGGCATCCAATTCAGAAGTGTCGGTTATCGAGCAAGAATATTCCATTGAAACAATCGTCGAAGAAACTGATTTATTCAGAATTGTTTTTTCCACGGCAGGTGGCGTTGCGCTTGATATTGAACTCATAAAGGAAAGAGATAAGGGACAACCCGTTTCGATGGTTCTGGATGGGGACAGTGAAGTTGGAACTTTCAATGTTTCATTTGGAAACCATGACTCAAAATTCATTGACAGCCCCTTTCTCCACAAACGCATACAGAAGGGGAAAGAAATAAACCACCAGTTTACTCAAGACTTTGTCAAAAATGAGCAGCAATTTAAATTGACGAAAACCTATCGTTTAATTCCAGGGGAGTACATTATTGAACTCATAATTGCACTGGAAACCTTGGATGGGAAAGCGGTACCACTGTTAGATGGAGATAGAAGTGCGTATACACTCACTTATGGTCCTCAAATAGGACCCACCTTCGAGAGAATTGACGGGAACTATGAAATTCGGAATAACGTTGCATGGGGGCCGGACCCCAAAAGCGGTAAGTTTAAAAGGAGAATCTACAGGGATGGTAATAAACTGTTTGGCAATAAGGATAAGAGCAGGCTGATTCAGATTAGTGATACCGTTAAATGGGTGGGAGTTGTAGGAAAATATTTTGCGGTGATTGTTGATCCCGGATCTGGAACTTCCACCATTACTTGGAATAATAACCCGGTGGAAGGGCAACCCGAGGCGTCACTCCTTCAAATTTCCAAGCCCGCGAGAAGACAAAGTGTCATCGAAGACACGTACCGGTTTTACATAGGGCCCCTGGATAAGAAAAATTTGAATCGCTATAACTCAGCGGAGGACAATGCATTCAAAATTTCCGGAATGGCATTGCAGAATGCGCCTAAAAATAGAGTGCTTCTGTCTTGGCTGGAAACAATACTCAAATGGATGCTGGAATTGTTTCATGCTATCATACCCAATTACGGCGTAGCGATTATACTCTTAACGATACTGATTAAGATGTTACTTCTCCCCTTAACCCATAAAAGCTATAAGTCCACTAGTAAACTACAAGCTCTCCAACCCAAATTGGCCATATTAAAAGAAAAGTATAAAGATAATCCTCAGAAACTGAATGCTAAAACTGCCGAAATGTATAAGCAAGAGGGGGTAAACCCCATGGGTGGGTGTTTGCCAATGGTATTACAAATCCCGATTTTCATAGCCCTTTATGGATTACTGAATAATTATTTTCCACTAAGGGGAGCCAGTTTTATTCCAGGATGGATTGATGATCTTTCGGCTCCCGAAGCCATTGTCCAATTTCAGAAGGGTGTTACATTTTTCAGAGCGTACTATGATGCAATCAGACTTCTGCCCATTCTTTATCTGGTTGGACAGTTGTTGACTACCAAGGTTACTCAAGGAGGCTCTATTGGCGGGCAATCGGGCTCTCAGCAGAAAGTATTAACCATCGGCATGCCGATTTTCCTTTTTTTTGTACTGTACAACATGCCGTCGGGGTTGCTGCTTTATTGGACAATGATGAATTTTATAACAATGGGGCAACAGCTGATTACAAATTATGTTAAAAAAAGGAAAACAGCGGGGGACAAAATATAATGGCGATGGAATTCGAAGGTCGCACGGAACAAGAAGCTGTTGCAAAGGCAGCCGCTGAGCTTGGGAGCGAAAGCTTTGACGTGGAAGTTTTGGAAAAGGCAGGTGGATTTTTTGGGAAAGGGAAAGTTCGGATAAGTGTGCGAAAACTCTCAACGATTCCGGATCCAATGGGATATGGGAATAGTTCCTCCAGGTTCGGCAAAGACAAGGCAGGGGCAGCTTATGAAAACAAAAAACCAGGGCAGGGTGAGAAGGCCGGTAAGAACAAGGTTTTACCGACGGAAAAACAACTTGAGGACATTGCCGATTTTGTTGAAGGTATAATAAAGCACATGGGATATGCTGGGAAAATGAAATTGGGACAACAGGATGCCGGGAAATTGGTTTTTGAAATCAACTCGCCGCAGTCGGGTATCCTAATCGGCAAAAGAGGTAAGAATCTCGATTCTCTCCAGTTGCTTGCGAATGCTTATTTAGGAAAAATTGTTGGAGAAGATAATCCATGGCGTATCATTCTGGATGTTGAAGGGTATAGGGAGCGCAGGGAAAAATCATTAATTCGCATGGCTCATCGTGTTGCAGATGAGACCGCAAAAAATGGAACAAGTAAGTTGCTTGAACCTCTAAATCCCTTTGAAAGGAGGCTTATCCATACAGCGATTAACAATAGAGAGGATGTAATTACTCGGAGTGAGGGAACCGGACTCTATAAGAGAGTTCGTATAGTAGCTAAAAATGCCAAGCGCAAGTCACCCTCTTAAAGAGGAAATGTTATGAAGTTAGTTGAAATTTTGTATAAGCCATTCTGCTAAATCCTCGTCACAAGCATTAATACAGTGAGCAATTTTTTTTCTCTGCATTATATCAGCGGATGATTTCGGGAGATTCGGAACAATCCCAGTAGCCCTTTTGACGGTGTCAAGAAATTTTGCGGGATGAGCAGTTGACAATACTAAAACCTGTGAGTTTGGGTATTGTTCTTTGAATAACTCGGCGGCCTTCCATCCGACAGCGGTATGTGGGCAGCAAAGATATCCGTGATTTTGATATACTTTGGATATTGTTTTCAGTACCGTCTCGTCATCGATAGACCAGGCTTTGATATGTTGTCGAAAAATGTCGATATTTCCGGAAAAGAGTTTTTCCAAACGTTCATAATTACTTGGTGAACCCACATCCATAGCGTTTGAATAGGTGGGTACTGATGGTTTTGGTCGATATTTTCCGGTTAGCAGGAATTCCGGGACAACGTCGTTGGCATTCGTGGCAGCGACGAACCCCCCAGTTGGCAAGCCCCAGGCCTCCGCATATAAACCCGCAGTCAAATTGCCGAAATTGCCGCTTGGTACCACAAAAGTTGGATCACCCTTGTCCCTCATTTGAATCCATGCCCAAATATAATAAAAGGATTGTGGGAATAAACGTCCAATATTGATGGAATTAGCCGAAGTGAGAGGAAGCTTTTTAAGCTTGGGGTTGTTAAAAGCCGCCTTAGCCAATCTTTGACAATCGTCGAACTCACCGCGTACTTCGAGAGCAAATACATTTCCGCCAGTTGTTGTAAGTTGCTTCTCCTGGAAAGGGCTTATTCGTCCTGATGGATAGAGAATAACAACATCAATGTTGGCCTTTTTATGAAAGGCATGAGCAACCGCACCACCGGTATCCCCGCTCGTTGCCGTTAGGATGATAGCGCGACGCTCCTGTTTCCCAAGTAGAAGGTTCATTGCGGAAGCCAAAAAGGAAGCACCGAAATCTTTGAATGCCAAGCTCGGGCCATGAAAAAGCTCTAATATGGAAATATCATCACTAAGTTTTTTGAGTACGGGACGGAAGTTAAAAGCGTCTTGGACAATTTTCCCTGCGATTACAGGATCGATTTCGGGACTAAGCAGAGCCGATGTGAAATTCGATGCTAGTTCGTTAAATGGAATTTCACCCGGCAAATTCCAGAAGAAATCGCTCAGATTCGGCATATATTCCGGGTAATAGAGCGCTCCGTCTGGTGCTAGACCCGTAAGTATTGCCTCAGTGAAACTGACAGGTTTTTCGGGCGAAAGTGTGCTTACAAATCTCATTCCAGAAAAGCCTTGTGAATGGCGAGTATTGCGTCGATTTCATCTTTGTTAGAGATAACAATGGAAATGTTTAGCTCCGTTGATCCCTGGGCAATAGCCAGTATATTGACATCTGCCTTGCCAAGCGAGTTGAAAAGCTTGCCGCAAATACCAATTTGCCCGCGCATATTGTCACCAATAATGGCTATTATTTCCAGTGCATCGGTTATTTTTACACTGCGGATAATACGAGAGGAGATAGCATCACTCAAATCTTTTTTCAAATTTTTTAGAGCTTTGTGAGCATCCTCATATCGGAGTATCAGGCATACACTGTGCTCTGACGAAGCTTGAGAAATCATAATAATATTTGCACCTGAGTTGGATATTGAAGAAAAAATTTGATTAATGATGCCGGGCATACCTATCATATCGCCACCTTCAATGGTAATCATGGAAACATTGTCGATTGAGGCTATTCCCGTAATCGGTTGATTTTTGCGGGAGACATTTTTTGCTATTCGCGTGCCGGGAGCGGATGGGTTGAGAGTGTTTTTTATGTAAACTGGTATTTTCTTTTCAATTACCGGTAACAAAGTATATGGATGAATTACTTCAGCCCCAAAGAAGGACATCTCCATGGCCTCCTGGAAACTGATTTCTTCTATTACCCAGGCCGTTGAGACAATTCGTGGATCGGCGGTGAAAACACCGTCTACATCAGTCCATATTTCCACAGAAGAGGCATTTAATGCAGCTCCAAGCAGACTTGCGGTATAATCGCTGCCGTTTCTTCCAAGAGTGGTAGCAATTCCATTAGCCGTGGAAGATATAAACCCGGTAACAACACGTATTATATTGTTTTTCTTCAATCGCTTGCGTACAAGCTGGGCCGTAGTTTCAAAATCCACGGTAGCCCGCCCATATCTATTGTCGGTTCTGATAATGGTTCGTGCATCCACCATCTCAGCTCTGGCATGATCAGATGAAATATAAGCGGCGATAATCAGACAACTCAACCGCTCACCAAAGCCCGAAATCAGATCGTTGGTGCGAGGTGAGCATTCTTTAATCAAAAAAACACCTCGAAGCACATCTTCGAGTTCTTTAAATAGCGGATTCAACGAGCCACATATTTCAGAATGAATCGTTTTTTGGGAGAACAGAGTATCGGCGGCTTCATAGTGTATTCTCATCATATCCTTAAGAATACTCTTGTACGATGAATCCCCTTTTCCTGCAGTGCTTGCAGCACGTATGAGCGCATCCGTAACACCTTTCATAGCCGATACGACTACAACTGGCTTATCCTCTTCCAGTTTGGATTTTGATATAACAATATTAGCAACATTTCTAATTCTATCAGCGTTGGCGACAGAACTCCCACCGAACTTCATTATTTGCATGGGAAGTATAATAACGAAATAATCGAGATATTTGCTATATGCTATATTTCCCATTTTGCTATTGACCGGAAAACTTTCTCGAATATAGCCTACAAGCCATGCCTCAATATGTAATTAAGGGTGGTTTTCCCGTATACGGTCGCCTTAGAGCAAGCGGCAACAAAAATGCTGCTTTGCCTTGTCTCGCCGCAACGTTACTGACAGATGGAATTGTTACATTAACCAATATACCGGACATTGAGGATGTTCAAGTGATGTTGGAAATTCTTAGATTGCTCGGTGCCAAAGTTGAGAAGAAAGATAAGAATGCATGGGAAGTATGCTGTGCGGAGGTAAAAAACAGAAAAATACCGAAAAAGGTAGCGATAAAAGTGCGGGCCGCAATACTATTTGCGGGGCCTATGTTAAGTCGCCTGGGAAAAGTGACTATGCCACCGCCCGGGGGAGATGTTATCGGGCGACGCAGATTAGATACACACTTTCTTGCATTGAAAGATCTTGGAGCTTCTGTAGAGATAAATAGTGAATATGTGATTAGCGCAAACAAACTGGTAGGCTGCAATTTGTTTCTTGATGAGGCCTCGGTTACGGCCACCGAAAACGTTCTTATGGCCGCGGTAAAAGCCCGCGGGGAGACAATTATAAGGAATGCGGCAAGTGAACCTCATGTTCAAGATTTATGTCACCTCTTGAATGGTATGGGGGGAAAAATAGAAGGTATTGGATCGAATGTTCTGCGCATACAGGGTGTATCTTCTCTTGGCGGATGTGAATTTCGAATTGGCGCTGACTTCATGGAGGTTGGTTCTTTCATCGGCCTGGCAGCCGCAACGGGGGGGAGTCTGATCATTGACGATGCCGACCCGGAACACATGAAGATGTGCAGGATTGCCTTTGGAAAGCTGGGGATTAACTGGGATGTTGTTGGTAATAGTATTCATATTCCTGCCGAACAGGATATGAAAGTTGTTCGGGATATGGGAGGAATGATTCCCCAGATTGATGATGCGCCCTGGCCAGGATTTCCACCAGATCTTTCGAGTATAGTGACTGTGGTTGCCACCCAGGTTGATGGAACGGTTTTGATACACGAGAAAATGTTCGAGTCGCGAATGTTTTTTGTGGATAAACTAATTGCCATGGGGGCTGGAATTATCCTATGCGATCCGCACAGGGCCGTTGTTACGGGACCCAGTCAACTTCGGGCTGCTGAACTTACGTCGCCAGATGTCCGAGCGGGAATGGCTATGCTTATCGCTGCGCTGGCTGCAGATGGGACAAGCATCATCAGGAATGTATACCAAATAGAAAGAGGATACGAAAATCTCTGCGAACGTCTAAGTGCAATAGGAGCGCACATAACCCGCGTGAACGATGGTGAATAGTTATCCCAAAAAGACTTGAGCTGAGTTATCGATTGCCAGGACTGTCTTACACTCGCTGCAACGGAAGCGACCGGCCCTGACGGCTTTCAATTTTTTTGAGCAAATGGGACAGCGAAATATCTTCGGAAATACGTTGCCCACTTCCAAGACGCTCTTAGAGCCAAAAAATGAGACAGCATCATCCAGATTATCCTTGATGTTGAAAAACTGACTGAAACCCAGAAGCTGAAAAACTTCGTAGACTTTCGGTTGAATCTCCAGAAGCACCAATTCTCCATCTCGTGGTTTCACAGTCTTCAGGAAGTGAGTGAAGGATCCTATCCCTGTACTTGATACATATGTGAGGTTGCCACAATGGAAAATAAGCTTCTTATAACCCGAATCAATGGCCTTCATTACACGTTTCTGAAATAGATTTGAATTGTAAGTATCAATGTATCCAGCCATATAGAGGACAAGACAACCCTTGACAGAATCTATTCTTTGCAAGCGAATCTTCAAGCTATCGTCAGTTTCTATATCAAACCCGCTTACTATTTCATCATTATTAGGCATATGCATCCCGCATCTCACGGAGTTTTCCATGTATTGTATGAGATATCAGTTTTTTTGTCAAACTCAGTTTTCCCACGCGTGTTTTCTCACAGCAAAAAACTAACCTGACTATCTTTTCTGCGAGTTGAGTTCGAAAAGATAAAGGTGTATTATTGTATCGGGGATTTCCTATGAAAACGTTAATAATAAACATTCTCGCAATAGTTCCAGTGCTGGGCTGGGGGCAGACTTTCGAAAAAACTGTTGATTTCAATATCGATTTATCTTCCCTTTCCAGTGCCGAAGTTGTTCGCGAAGTTGTAAACGATGGCCGTGTGATAATAATTGAGGGTCTGTTGCGTGATATAACAGTAGAAGAAACTAATGAGGAAACCATTTTATGGATAACACTAATCGGAGGAGAGTGGATTGGGACTTCCGAAGTTCGTGCATATACCTGTCGCGTTCAAGTTAGAGGGGATCAGGAGGCTTTTACAGGAATTGCACAGGAAAGCCCCGGACACATTGTGCCTGGTAACCGAATGCTAGTTGCTGCAAGGGTGATGGGAATAAATACCGAAGATCAGGTTGCAGAATTGGAAATGGTGGACTACAGAGTTTTTGAATAAAGTAATATGGCGTCCAGGTATCGCACTTATCGGGGAGGTAGTTTGATAGTTGGTTTTTTAGCAGGGCTGGAAGTAGCGCAAAAAAAAGCAAGTCCGATATGTGAAGTTAGTTCAAGCGTAGGTATTCATATGCGGCTTGCCAGCTTATTCCCATGAAACGAGCAAGTTTTGCGCCCATTTTGATGCTTGAAAAGCGCATAATCAAAGTGATTCCAAGCAGAGTGTTGATGATGCCCGGCACAATGAAGAATACTGAAGCGATAAGAGCACAGAAATAACGCGAAAACGCTTCTTCATCGAATAGACCTTGAGCCGCCGAATTCATTACTGCTTCAATCCGTGATTGCACCAAAGCATAAGACAAAAGGACACCTGCGCCGGTAATCAACGATAAAACAGCCATGGTAGTCCATAAGCCCAGAAGTAAGGAGAGCATCAGGATGCATAGGATATCAATAAGAAAAACAAAGCCAAGAATTGAGCATATTGCAAGTATTTGCCCTGTAAAACGTGAGTTTGCTGAAGCAAAAAACAAATGAAAATTGAACACTAAGCCAGCCCACTGGTGCAATAACAAATCATTATTTCTTGACAAACTTATTGATTAGCACCAATAAAAAAAACAGCATACACAGAAGAAATCTCAATATGATGCGCCATGGTTGAACCAGAGTTCCGAAAAATGACTTCACAAAACGTGCCCCAAGGCTATAATTGGGCTTGGAGTGTCTACCCGAAAAAACACCAAAGCAAGAACTCTCCCAAATACTCAAGCCCGGTGAAAAATAACCTCTCCGTCGTGCCAGCCACAGGTGCTTCCCCTTGAGATTGCTCCCAGCCAGCAGCAATGTGGGTGAGGATTTCTTTATCGCCTCAAGAATGTCATTTTCAATGCTCGAGGGGAAACGGGCAGCATGTCGCCCGACAATTCTAAGCCCCGGGAACGTCGTCTTCAGGGCAAACTCTGCCTTCAGGACACCTTCCATGGTGGAACCCAGCAGATACACCGATTTATTCTTTTTTTCAAGTATCCAAAGGAGCTTGATAATAAAAGGATATGGACGACGAAGAGGAGGACGAGTCAATTTCAGAAAACCGGCTGCCCAGGTTATTAATGATGAAACAGGGATTACGTAAGCGGCCTGTGCAATCGCCTGTCTATGATAACGCATAAACTTTGCCCGCATCAAATCGTAAAAGCTCAGCAAAATAATCTGTCGATGATCTTCTAGCGCATACAGACTCTCGATAGCATCAGACAATGATGCTTCGTCGATTACATCTACCGGAATACCCAGGATTCGAATCCTAATCACACCGGCTGCCATTTGCTTTCTCCCCATTGTCAACCTCGACTTGTTTCCACGCGTAATATGATAATTGGCAAACACCATAATTTCCCGGCACGTCCAGAGTTTGAAAGATTGCCTCAAGACTAACCATTATAGTCAGTTTTCCTTCCAGGATGGCAAATCTTCTTGCTCGTTTGTTCCGAATCTCTGTTCATGGAGAAGATGGCTGCGCCATGCTTATGAAAAATCACGCAAGCCTGCAGTCTATTGATTGTTGTTCAGGGAATCTATCGCTCGAATTAGAACTGAATCAAACTCCAAATCAACCACCGGTGGGACATTCAACCGTCTCTCGCCTTCTCTTTTAATCATTAGCCTCAAAATTCTTTCACCAGGATCCAGGCCTTCAGAACGCATATCGCTGATAAAGGTATTAATCTGCCTCACACTTGGAGATGGATGTTCATCGATAAATGAAGCAATTCGATTCTCCTGCAATATTTTGGCGTAAGCCTCGAGTTGTGTCTCACTAAGTTCTGGTTCAGTAACGACAATATCTGGGATTATACCCATTTTATCGATGTTGATACCGTTGGGTGTATAATACCTGCCAGTGGTGAATTTAATCGCAAAGTCGTCTAAAGGGACGATTTGCTGAATAGATCCCTTACCAAAAGACTTCTCACCGATAATGATGGCTCGGTCCCTATCTTTCAGTGCACCCGTCAGAATTTCCGAGGCCGATGCCGATCCTCTATCTATCAAAACCACCATCTCAGTGTTTGATGGAACAACCTTGTCCTCGTTAGCTCTGTGGGTTTTATTCAAATGGGTCTGCCGGTATCTTGTACTCACAATTACACCACCTGAGAAGAACAAATCGGCAACGTCCACTACAGAAGCAAGCAATCCGCCGGGATTGCTTCGCACATCGATGATAAGCTTATCAACACCCTCCGAAGTGAATTCAGTAAGTTTTTCCTTAACTCGAGATTCTGTAAAAGGTGTGAATTCGATAATTCTCAAATAACCGATATTCTCATCGATTAAGGTAGTCTTCACGGTAGGTATTTCTATTTCGGCTCTTGTCAAGGTGACATCGAAGGTAAAACTGTCATCTCGAAACAATGTTACAACCACTTTGCTGCCCGGTTCACCACGGAGGCGTTTGGAAACATCTTGAGTTGTAAAACCCTCGGCTGATTCTCCTTCGATAGCAAAAATATAGTCACCGGCATTTATTCCAGCCCTCCATCCAGGAGTATCTTCGATGGGGGCCACCACCTTCACATAAGGACGACGCCCGTTTGGGTTTTCTTCATCGAAGCGATCTTTACTTATATAGAGGCCAACACCACCATATTTCCCCTTAGTTGTATCATCAATCTGTACCAAAGTCTCTGCGTCAAGATACAGAGAATAAGGATCGTTGAGTTCGGAAAGCATTCCCTGCATAGCCCCGTTGAACAGAATGTCGGGATCCACTTCATCAACATAGTTGTTTTGGATTATATGAAGGGCTGCTTCCAGGTTTCTGATGTAGTCTTTATCTCTTCGGCGCCCATCTGTTTGCGCGGATGCCACTGGAGATAGCAGCAAGGCTGCTGTAATCAATAGAGAAACTGTGATAACTGATATCCACAAAGTGCGCTCTAGTTTTCTTTTCATGGTATTTCCTTCCCATAGTTGTCAAATTTTCAGCCGCCTCCAGCACATGCCGGAACAGGAGAAAACTCAACATCATAACAATCATACTATAGCAAGGGCCTTTGAAAAAACAGCTTTATGATCGAAAACCGTTGCACGGTAAGAGAAAATCCCTGTTATTGGGAAGCGACAAGAGCAACCTTTTCGTTTTTTATGAAAAATTTGATACCATTTGGGCTTGCTTGGATCTAAAATGAACCAGGATGAATTTGAAAAGGCATGTAATCCCACAACAAGCCTTTGCGAAAGAGCTTATAAGAAAGGGCATTCATTTAACGATTGTGATTGTACCCACTCTGGCTAAATGGAATTTTCATTTAACCGTTGCAATAGTTTCATTGGGGATAATTATTTACACTGTAAATGAGAGCGCCCGAATTCGTGGTGTAAGCGATGGGATTATTTCGTTGGTGACTGAGATAGCATCCAGACCAACAGAATGCGGGTTTGTCTGGGGACCCGTAACACTGGGTATGGGAACTCTAGCTGCACTTCTCTACTATCCGGAGCCTGCCGCGACTATTGGGATATATGCTCTGGCCTTTGGCGATGGGATTGCCAGCTTTGCAATGCCTTTCAAAAAGCATATCAATACTGGGCAAAAGATATTATTGGAGTCTTTTTTTTGCTTCATGGGCGTTTTTGTGAGCACGTATATCGTGTTGGAAAATCTGCGTCTTGCACTTATCTCGGCTACCGTGGCGACTGGTTTGGAAATAATACCGGTGCAAGATGTGGACAATCTCATCATACCGCTTGGTACAGGCCTAGCGCTCATCCTGGTGATGTAGAAAATTCTGAGCTAGCTGTACGCAACGGTTATGCCGGGATTAGCGATGGGAACTATAGCCATTGGTAAATTTTTTGCACCGTCCAGGCGGAGAAGAACACACCTGCGACTAAGAGAACAGCACCCGGAATCAGTAGAGGTTTTGAAAGGAAGAAAGTCAAATCCATACCAGCTACAACAAGTAAAAGGGCCCCCGAAAGCAAATAGTAATAAGGATTACCTTGCATTATTGCCGTTCCAAGTAGTCCCAGGACTATCAGAAGTTCCATTGAAACTATGACTAGAGCGAGAGCAGTTTCTATTCCCGAACGAATTAGGAGATTGCCTAGGGGTTGGGTAATGTCAAATGGCATTGTTGCGGCGATGAAGATTGCGATTAGGAATTCCATACCCAAAACCAGCCCAGAATGTCGCAGAGATATGTCCCCAAAGAAAACACTTATGTTGAGGAGTGATAAAATGCCGAAAAAACGGGCAAACCATGCGAGTCTTGTTGCAGTTAAACTCCATGAAAGCTCCAGGGAACCAACTGATACCAGCGATAGAAGTATGCGTGGGGCTTGAAAAGGCAAGGTTAGTATGAAGAAGCGCATAAAAAACATTTCCGGAGAAGGGCTGTGTCCGAAGCGACGACGCAGCACTAATTCGCAAAATAGGGAAAAAATGGATAAAAACGCGATGCCATGTAAAGCCCAGGGAAGACTTGATGGCGTCGCGACTCGCCATATCGACCACCATAGAGCCGTTAGCTTGGGAATTTCATAGTCCCAGAATAACTGGCTTCTATACCAGGCTATAAGTGCTAAGCCGGCGGCTAAGGTTACAATGAGTGAAGGAATAAGAAGTATATTAAACAAATTTCGCCGCAAGTTCAGTGTCATCGGAAGTTAAGATGACATAAACAGCAACGCTTAAGCTATGGGATTGTGAGGCAAAAAGTACTGAAGGCAAAAAAATTTATAACGACGCTGAATTGTGACGATTAAAAAGGCGAGGTTCCATAATGAAAGCAGTGTTTGCAATTCTGCTGTTCACATTGAGTATTCCGTTTGTTATGGCTGGCGAACTGGCGATCTTGGAGAATTTGGGCTTCAGCGAGGATGCGAGGTACTTCATGTTCGGGCAGCACATGTTGCAAAATGACACAGGTCAGGCCTACGCCGAAATAGGTGTTGTTGAAGTCCCGAAGAACGAATTCGTGCCGGAGGGATGGAAGAAAGGCAGCTGGAAAGTAAACCCGAATCAGAATTCCAGGGGTGCTCTTTATGAGCTGCTCGGTGCTTCGCGTGGTTTGAAAGAACGCTATGGAGTATACCATCTAAGACAGGGGCGGCTGCTATATACGAGAAATAATGACGATGAAACTTTGAGAGGGGAAAAGGACGAGATGGCCGGAACGCCTGCTCTTCGTTTCAGAGATTTTGAACGAGGTCTTGAATTTGTTGTAACACTGCATATGGGAAATGGAGAGACCTCCCGGGGGGCATCGTTTTATATCGAATTGACAACCACTGATTCGAATGGAGCGATTGCAGAATACAGGGTGGGTCAGAAGGGTTATATGCGTCCCGGTGTAGTTTCATATCGAATAGATAGAATTTGGTGTTCCTCCGATGGGCGTTCGCTGGTTCTAGCCGTAGCAAAGGAGGATGAAGATTCTTCGATTAGCTACATGGTGGAAACGCTCCTGCTCAGATAGGCACATTTTTGGCAACTTCTCGGAGAGAATCAATGCGATTAGCTAGGGTGTTTTCCCGTACTTCCAAGGAAATTCCTAAGGATGCTCAGATTTCCAGCCACAGACTCATGTTTCGCGCTGGGATGATTCAGCAGCTTTCCAGTGGGATTTATAGTTATCTTCCCTTGGCATTGCGCAGTATCAGGAAGATTGAGAAAATTATCAGGGAAGAACTCGATGCCCGTGGGTATGAAGAAATTCTGATGCCGGCAGTTATCCCCGCAAATCTTTGGCAAGAAACTGATCGCTGGAACCTATATGGCGATCTTTTACTTCGTTTCAAGGACAGGAAGGGTAATGATTACTGTATGGGACCAACCCACGAGGAGGTGATTACTGATGTAGTAAGGCGCAATTTGCGTTCGTGGAAGCAACTGCCCATATGTCTATATCAGATACAGGGGAAATTTCGAGACGAATTTCGCCCCCGCTTTGGTTTGATGCGTGGCCGGGAATTTATAATGAAAGACGCTTATAGCTTCGATGCTGATGAGAAAAGCGCGAAGGTGTCGTATCAACGCATGTATGAGGCTTATACCGCAATTTTTTCCCGATGCGGGGTTAGAATCCGAGTGGTGGATGCGAACACAGGAGAGATCGGTGGTGATTTGAGCCATGAATTTCAGGTTTTGGCGAGCTCGGGAGAAGATATCCTCCTAATCTGTGATTATTGTGAATATGCCGCAAATATCGAGAAGGCGGAGACACACAAACCATCTGTGGTTGTGGAGGATTTCAAGCCCCTGGAAGCAGTTGCGACACCGGGGCAGAAATCTATTGAAGAAGTCTCTTCCTTTCTTGGAGTTCCCCCGAAGTGTTTTTTGAAGTGCCTGATTTATGAAACTGATAATAGACTGATTGCGGTGCTTATTCCCGGGGATCGCAAAGTAAACGAAATCAAATTGCGAACTGCTGTAGAAGCAAGGGAATTGCGATTAGCCTCTAATTCGATAGTGGAGGAAAGTGTGGGCACTCAGCCTGGGTATGTTGGGCCGTTGGGGCTTCCCGATGGAATTCAGCTCTTGGCGGATTATTCGGTTCAGGCGGGGAGCAACTGGGTTTGTGGAGCAAATAGTGATGACAAGCATAATTTGAATGTCAACTTTGGACGCGATTTTGAGGTGGATAACTTAGCCGATGTAACCTTTGCCGTCGCGGGTGATTTGTGCCCCAAATGCCGCAAGGGTAAATTGGAGGAAGCCCGTGGAGTTGAGGTTGGCCAAGTTTTTTACTTAGGGGATAAGTATTCGAAACTCATGAAATGTACATTTCTTGATAAGAATGGCGATTTACAGCCTGCTCTAATGGGCTGCTATGGCATTGGAGTTGGCAGAACTTTAGCTGCCACTGTCGAACAGAGTCATGATGAATTCGGAATAATCTGGCCGGTTTCGCTAGCTCCATGGGAGGTAGTGATTCTTCCCTTGCAACTAAGCAATAGCTTCTTGCTGGAAACAGCCGAAAGTATGTACAAGGAGCTTGGAGAGGCGGGTATCGAGGTTGTACTCGATGATCGCAATGAACGAGCGGGATTCAAGTTTAAGGATGCGGATTTAATAGGCTACCCAATTCAGGTGATTCTTGGACCGCATTCAGTATCTGCGGGCATGGCTGAAATAAAATTTCGAGCTAGCGGGGAAAGGGTGGAAATGGTTTTTAATGAGGTGGTGGATAGTGTCAGCGCGTGGATACTGGATAGACGTCATGGTGATTTTGTGCGGTGACGTTTTGATGGAAACCAGGATAGCAGCTATATTGTCACAATGAACAAAAAACTATCGATAGTTTTGATTATAATGCTGCTTGCAAGCGCGGCGCATGGATTTGAAGTGAAGTCCATTGATGCCGGTATGGCTTTTGCCTGGCGGTTTAACGCAAAGCTTGATTCCTCACCCGGAGGGAAACAGCCCTCTATTGTGCTGCTCAGCCCAGGCGTAGCTGTGAACATCGATTTTGATGAAGCACCTGACGGTGTATATTTTCGCCCCGGCGCATGGTTAACCTGGGTTCCGGAAGAAATTCACAAGGGTGTTGCCCGTTCGAGCAGCCAGGAACGAGCGGGACATATGAAGATATTTGGCTTCATTAGTGAATTACATTTTGGTTATGTTTTTAAGATTAAGAAATTTGATATCGGCTTTCAGGGAGGGCCCTCTGTTCACATAAGAATCCCAGCAGGGAGAGCGAAGAATAGCACTGCCAAATCAAGTGAATTCTGGAGAGCCTACTATGGAAAAGCTCAGTTCATCCACCTGGGAATCAATTCCTGGATGGCGGTTCCCTTAGAGGATATGGACTTTGTCTTTGGCATCAATTGTATGCTTCCCATTTCCAATCTGTGGTCTGGGGCACAGCTTGCTCATGGGATGCAAATCGCACTTACTGGCGCACTTAGATTTCAGCTGAAAGGAATTTAGTTGAGGTTCGGAATTGATTTAGAGCCTTAGCTTATCTTGAGGAGAGTTCGACCCCTACCCGACTAGAAATTTACTCCAATTATGGAATTGGGGTTCAGCATGTCTTTTTCGCAGCGACGGTTAATCAGAACAAGCATAATGGCTCCAATGGCCGAATCCAGAACAGAGCCCAACATGGCTAGCAAGGGGAAAATTGGGGCCAGTATCAGCCAGCCTTCGTCAAGTCCTCGACCGTAGAGCGAGCAGAGCAGGGTGAGTGCCGCCACAATTCCCCAATTGGGATTTGCCGGGAGCGCGAACGAAATTAGAAAAGAAAACAGGGCAACCCATGCGACTTGGAAGTGTGTGATTCCCAAGCTTGAGTAAGATCGAATCACTGTCAACATACATATTGCGGAAAGCATCGCGGTGCCGGCGCGGGCGAACATCAGATACAGAGGCGCGATGAACGCGGCGTTGTGTCGAGGGATATGGAGATTATTCTTGAGGTGCAATGTGAGATTGCCGTAGTTGAACATCGGAGAACCTGAAACAAAACAGCTAAGCAAGGCCCCTGCCAAACCCGCCATCACCTTCCATGAGTAGCCTCGTCCCAGTATCGCTCGCATGACAAGGGGGCATATTACGCCGACTAAGAGAATACAAATTGCGAAAATAGTGGCAAGTAGCGGCAGAAAACTTGTGAAATCCATGATTTGTTTGGATTTTATAAGCGTGGCAGCCACGAAAAGAGCCAGCATTACCGGCATCAGTATCATCAGATGCCTATTGATTTTATAGAGCAAACGGGCGATCGAGTCAAAAAGATTGAATGTGGGCTCCGCGATCATCCTGTCGTAGTACATGTACCAACCCAGAATGAATGCTGGAACAACCAGGGGTAGAAGAGACGAGGGATTGCCGACAAATATCCGAAAACTGTTCTGGTTAAATATCTCGTGCAAAATTTCCTTCAGATTATAGGTGATGATATCTGGAGCTGTGCCCTGGATAATCGATAGTCGGCCGAAATCGAACACCCACGCAATAAACGTCCCCAAAAGGGTTAGCAAGAGCGATGTGATAATTGCGTAGTAAATCGAATAACGGAAAACTTGACCAAACTTCCTTATGCGTCTGAGTTTTGTTACAGCAACTGGAAGTGAGAAAAAGATGAGCGGGAACACAATGTAGCGGCCGATGTGCAGGCACATATCCACAATGGATTGCAAAGCATCCACTAATGAATCACTTGGTTTTAAAAGGAGACCGGCACCGATACCGAATGAGATTCCCAAAAGGTATTGATAAGGAGTTTTCATGCTTTATTCCTTCAATCAGGAGTATCTAGTATGGACGAACCGCCGAAGAATCGGCGGTTATCGGCATATTTGTACCAGCGTCCTTTCAGTTTCATTGGCTTGCTGCTTCCGAGTTCAATGATTTTAGTGGCGAAATCGTCAGCGTTTGTGGATTTGCTTATGAAGGCACAGGCCCATAAATCGAGTTTGACTTCTCGTATCAACGAGGTGGAAAAACCTGTAAATGCGCCGTGAGCCAGCGAATCGAGCGGGCCCGGCAATGTGCCACTTTGATGAGGAAGAACCATCCCAAGGAATCCGCCGGAACCTTCCAATAGCGGCAAAAGTTCCCGCACCAAGGCAATGCTTCCCTTTATGGATTGCTCTAATACTGTCTCGATATCATTGCTTCCAACTTCAGAGAAATTCCGAAAAAGAGGAGGGGCCTGGTGCAGAATCCAGCCGGAATCGATTCGTCCGTATCGACGCAGAGCCTCTCGAACAACTGCCTTGGTGGAGAACCAAGATGAACGATTCCAGGTTAACACGCACAGATTATCTCTACTGGTTTCGTTTGCCTTCGTTGCTGTTCCCGCAACTGGCGCGATGACTTGCGAGCCTCTTGCAAGCAATTTTTCTATTAATTTTCGACCGGTTAGTGTTTCGCTGCCGGAGACTAGCGCCACTTCGTTCATGAGCGTAGTCTACTTTCCGCTAGACGAACGGTCAATCTCAGAGAGGCGGAACGGAATCTGCGTGCGGGATTTCTCCTCAATTAACAGCGGAAACCGAAATGGAATCTGTTGATTTGTAGCGTTACTATAGTGAGATTGGGGGAACTTTCGTTTTAGCGGCAAGCGTCAAGAAGGGAGGCCACTCGATAACCGGCGCGTCTGTGGGCCTTGCGCCATTTGCGGAGTATTCGGCGTAGCGGACGCGAACCTATGCTGGAATCAACCCTCGCACTTAGAAGTATTGATCGGACGGAAAGCTCCCATCCTTCCTTGTTATACCAAAGCGTGTTGTTCCAGAAATTTATCCCGCAGCTTTCACGAACGATTGGATTAGAGATAAGTTCCGATAGGGCCTCAAGAGGGTGAGTGTTTTTGAAACTACCGAAAGCGAGGGCCGTTCTTAGGGCTTGAATAAGGGAGGAGTTATCCTGGGCAAATGGTAACTGGCTAAGAAAATTTTCCAACCCCCATTCGCACCAGATTCCCTGCTCCGATTCAGAGAAGGAGTTCAAAAGATATTGCAGAGAGACAAGCAGGCTCCAAAGGCCAAGATAGGTAGCCTCATCGTAGGAAACGGAGGTGAAACGGCGAAGTCTGCGCGACGGGGCGTTAAAGAAGCGTAGCGACTTGGCAGAACGTTTAAGGCGGTTATTCGCGAGCTGGACACAATTACTAATCTCGCGTCTCCTTGAATTGGTGTTTTGTCGGTATATTTTGGCGAGATTTGCTAGCAATGCTTCCGTGTCGTCGTCCAGAGATGGAGTCCTTGTTTTGCGTAAGGCACTGGCGAGGGCGGTGATTCTATCCTGAGATAGTAATTCCCGGAGTATGGTGTGAATAGGTTGAAGGCGAATTTCTTCCAAAGCTGCATCTGGATTTATGATGCCGCCACTTCCCAGTTTGGCTGCCAGGTTATTCCAAAGATTGCCATGCCTTTCCTGCTCCACTCGGAAATCCATGAAAACTTGCCGACCGAAGCCGTCCAGCATTATATGTAATCCCTCAGCCTTTATATCCTTCACCGATCGTAGATACCAGAGATTCGAAAAATGCTCATGCATCAATAACCAGAAGTCGTCCGAAAGTTCGCTCACGCCCAGGCTATTTGCGAGTTGAAAGCTCTGCAGTTTGTCTTCAAGGTTTATCTGAACCGAATAATTGATTTGTCCGCTAGCCCTTGAATAGGAATTATTAACTAAAACCAGAACACGCTGCTGTCCATTGGAATTGGTGAAGGCAAATAGATTTTCATTGTTTTCACTGTCATTGTGCAAGTTGTATAGGCGAAAGGAAGAAGCACCGGAGAATAGCGACCTTCTTGCCAGCAAGGGGAAAATTTCCCGTTCATGTCGGGATATTAAATGGACATTGGGTGCTTCTTCGTTGTAAGCGCGTACATATTCCATTCCATACTTTTCCGTGAAACCTTCAATTTGACCGTGTCCGAACATGGGGAGCCCGGGCAGGGTGGCAAGGAGAGTGCACACGGCAAAATATCTGTCATCGTCGCCGAATTGCCCGATGGCAGTCTCCTCATCGGGGTTGTTCATGAAATTCACGAAACGCTGGAGAATTCGAGGGTCGAACATGAGAGTTTCTTTTATTATGTCCCGGTATTCTTTATTTTTTTGGTCGCGCAGCATGTTCATGAACGCGGAATTATATACGCGGTGCATTCCAAGTGTGCGCACGAAGTAACCTTCCATCATCCAAAAGGCTTCAGCGAGAAGCAGAGTGCCTGGCGCTTCAATGGCGACTCTATCAACCACTTCTCTCCAGAATTCACAGGGCATTGCGGCCATGAATTCGTTATCGGAGAGAGCATGCTCTGAGCGGGACGGGATGGCCCCGCCCGAACCGGGAGCCGGATACCAGAGGCGACGAATATGCTTCCGAGCTAAAACCATGGCCGCATCGAATCGAATTATCGGGAAATTTCGAGCGACATGCAGTATGTCTTGAATAACCGCTTCACGCGCTTCGGGATTCAGGAAATCGATTTGAGCGGTATCGTTCCATGGCATTGTTGTGCCGTCGTTGCCATGATAAATATAGCAAACTTGGCCATTGTTATTATCTGTTCTTTTAAATACCACTGCGGCATCGCGTTTATCCCAGTAATGATCTTCCAGGCGTATGTCCATCGCGGGGTTGTCAGACAGGTTGTCGGAATTGAAACTGTAATCGGGGTAAGGACACTCGTTTACACTTATTAATCGGTTTGGAAAATTTTTCACCCAGTCTGAGTTTATCCCGACATGGTTGGGAACCATATCGCTTGATAGTCGAATACCGCGCATTTCCACTCTATTCTTGAGATTTTCCAGAGCGGGCCAGCCGCCCAGCTCTTCGGCGATATTGTATCCATTTAGGGAATAAGCTGAAGCCGCGGCCTCGGGGTTGCCCATTCTCTTCTTGATTTCTTGGCTTGCGCTGCTACGCTGCCACAGTCCGATAAGCCATAGTGCGTTGAAATTCCTTGAGGCAAGGATATCCAGTTCTTCGTCGGGAATCTCGTTTAGGGTTTGCATTGGGCGCTCATACTTTTTTGACAGTTGGTTGAGCCAAACAAGGATATTCTTAGCGAGGAGAACTACGTGTGGCATCCAATCGTCGTCGTTGCTGAATCGTGCCACCCCGTTTAATTCGGTATATACCGGGCGCTCGTTAGAGTCTGGGCCTCCGAAGCGAAGGCGTTTTTCTTCTTCCATCATGTCGAGTGTGCCGATTAGAGCGGGCATCCACCCGGGGGAAAGAGTTTCGAGCAGCGTTCCCCAGTGCGTCAAGATATAATTTATCTGGTCTTTTACCGAATATGGCGCGCACTTTACCGGTTTTTTCAAGGTGGCCAGGGGAGGTAGAAATTCTGGTTTCTGCGGTAGGGCGTCTGAGTCGACCTCTTCCAGGATATTCCATAAGGCCGTGAGTGTTTCATCCCCGGTCGACTCAGGCGCGATGAAGAGTTTTCCAAATGGAATGAAGGCCGGGTTGTTTGCCGACATCGAGATTAGCGTCCAACATCGCAGGAGTCTTTCGTTTAGAACATCGAGAGCGAGCTTGTCTGACGAAGGAGCAATGTCGATTTGCGTATTCAAGAAGCTCCGCTCAATTTTCCTAATCGCCTTGTCCCATACCGCGGGCGCAGTTTTTACCGCTACTGCGGCCAGGGTTGTTTTTTCATAGGGCATAGGCCCCTTGGCGTAATACTCCAGGAGGAGGCGCCAGGCGCTCAGTATATAAGCTGCCCCGAAAAAATCGGAAGCTGCAGGCATCAAGCTGTCATCAATGTTCGCATAGAGAGTTGCCAGCTCACGCGCTTGCCTTCGCGATTCAATTTGAAGATACCCAAGGGAATCATAACGGGTAATCGGTAAACCCAACCTTTCCTTTGCGTGACGACTAATTGGCATTGAAGGGATCATTGGTTTTTTGTTCATCTTGAATCCTCAGTTTCGTATAGTCAGCTCTTTCGCGAGTATAGAGTATTTTGACGGTTTTCGATATTGGAAATATACGATGGGGGACCCCATGAGTTTTTTTCAAACAATGGTTTCACATGAATATCACTCATTTCTCGATATTTTTTCCCATTTGTTTATTTCGAGCTCCAATTTCCGCGGCTTGTTCGCGGTTTTCAGTCTCTATCCTAAGCTCAATTCCAGGTTCTGCGAAGCAAAGAACAATTGCGATTCCACCACGCTTACTCACGAATGGAGCCAGTATTCGAAATCACATCATCCAATTTCAATGACCGTGCGGGGGCCAGTGTCAAGACAACAGGAGCATACAGAGTAATCCGCTTGCCAGTGATCGATGAAATCCCTTCCCATAAGTTAGTGCGATGTATTCAATCGATTGGGATGGTAGCGATATGAACCGGCAAAGTGCGATGGTTGAATACGGAAAGTCTCATGAAAACACTCCCCTTTCCAGAAGAGGCAAGTAAGAATTGAGATTCAAGGGTTCGATAAGAACACATCGTGCAGATAAAGGCGGGCAAATCAGCGTCGCCATTTCGTTCTTTGTCCACCCAATAGTTTAGATTTCCGCTTTGGTGAGCATAGCAATTAACGCATGCTCCTGAGGTTTTCGGTTGGAAGGTCTCACAACCCCGGGAAGGTCAGGGTAGCAAAATAGTCTTTCAGATTCTCTTTTCGCCGAATTTCTCTTACTTTGCCGTCCTGGCCGAGCAGCAGCTCAGCCGGGCGGAGCTTGCCATTATAGTTAAAACCCATCGCTCTTCCATGGGCTCCGGCATCATGAATCACCAAAATATCTCCCCTTTCAATTTTCGGAAGGGATCTGTCAATCGCGAATTTATCATTGTTCTCACAAAGGCTTCCAACCACATCATAGTTTTTATGTACTTCCGTTTTACCCAATACTGTGATGTGATGATAAGCTCCGTACATGCCTGGACGCATCAAGTCTGCCATGCAGGCATCAATCCCGATATACTCCTTGTAAATATGTTTTTCATGAATTGCGCGAGTTACTAGACATCCATAGGGGCCGGTTACAACGCGACCGCATTCAAATAGGATAATTGGTGGTTTAAGCACGCTATTTACAATATACTCGGTGTAAAGCTTCTTAATGCCGTTCGAAATTGCTTCTAGATTAACCGTCTTGTCGCCGGGTCGATAAGGAATTCCAATTCCACCGCCAAAATTGA
Source organism: Olavius algarvensis spirochete endosymbiont (assembly GCA_900608495.1). Classification (GTDB taxonomy): domain Bacteria; phylum Spirochaetota; class Spirochaetia; order DSM-2461; family DSM-2461; genus UBA2779. The sequence continues at coordinate 44,660 of UWYT01000113.1, forward strand.
TGAAGTCGATAGCAACTCCAGATTTCTCTGAGACTTCATAGAGCAGATTGAACAGCATATCCGCTGTTTCCAAGAAATAATCCACATCGAGTTCGTTGGAGGCCACCATTGTATGAATCCCGAAGCGCTTCACACCCCATTCAAGCGCCATACGATAGGCCTCAATCATTTGTTCCCTTGTAAGCCCGTATTTTGCCTCTTCGGGCTTTCCTATAAAAGCGTTTCCTTTCTTCGCCGGCCCCGGGTTGTACCGAAAAGAAAGTGTATCCGGCATCCCAATTCTCTTCAAATCTCGCAGATGCGTAATATCATCCAGATTAATCACACCGCCCAACTCTATCGCCTTCTCAAATTCTGCAATAGGTGTGTTGTTCGATGAGAAAAACAGTCTATCACCTACAATTCCCACTGCTTCCGAAAGTACCAACTCGGCCATAGACGAACAGTCGGCCCCCATTCCCTCCGCTCCCAGAATCTCCAAGATATAAGGATTGGGGCATGCCTTCACCGCAAAGTGATTTCTAAAACCGCGAGGAGCCCAGTCAAAAGCCTTTGCAAAGCGCCTGGCCATCGTTCGAATTGCCTTTTCATCGTAAATATAAAAAGGTGTGGGAATTTCCAGAGTCACATCTCTTAAGAGTTTTTCATCGAATGGAAGCACTTTCTCACCAGTCTTCTCGAGGTTCAAAGACATAGCGACGAATTCCCTGCAGTCCGGTATCCAGTCATATTCCCAATAATAAGCTGTTATACAAGCAAAAGGCTAGTTGGATGAAAACAAAATGGCCATGTCGCCCCCTTTGTGAGATACGGAAGCTGATCGACCGTGTTATCCAATCCGGATTTCGAATTTTCACTTCATCTCCGCCCCTTAAGCTTCGTTGCGGCTTATACTGCTGTCTTAGAATCGACTAACTAAATGAGGAAATCAGGGATGTTATTACCTCAACAAACAAAGGGCACTCGTTTTTCATCCCTGGCAAAACTTCCGTCTATCATAACTACACACTATAATACATACCATGTTAGCCATTCCGGCAATCGACCTGTTAGGTGGTCGATGCGTGCGTCTCAAACAAGGTAGATACGACAGCGTGAAAGTTTATAGAGAGAAGCCCGATGAAATAGCCGCGCAATACGCGGCGGCCGGCGCCAGGCGTTTACACATAGTCGATTTAGATGCAGCCCGAGGCAGTGGCGACAATCAAACAGCGATAAGGAAGATTAGAAAAGCCTTTCCAGGAATCATCAATCTTGGTGGCGGAATCCGCAGTCTTGAAATCGCTCGGCGGGTATTGAAAATAGGAATAGACCTGCTCGTCGTCGGCACTGCTTTGGTAAAAACCCCGAAGCTGGTCTCGAAATGGGCAGATATTCTGGGTTCTGTACTCATTGCTGGACTTGATGCCGAAAGAGGCATTATAAAGATTTCCGGTTGGCGGGAAGACTCTGCCATTCGCGCTGCCAAGCTGGCCGCTCGTATCAAAGGCCTCGGGCTAATGGAAATAATCTACACCGACATATCCAGAGATGGCATGCTAGGAGGGCCGAACATTCAAGAAAGCATCACGATTGCCGAAAACTCCGGCCTGCCTCTGATTATATCTGGCGGGATAGGTGATTTGACTCATCTACAAGCCATAGTCGACACGGCCCCCGCCGGTATTTCCGGAGTAATACTGGGTAAGGCCCTTTTCGAAGGCAGATTCCTCCTCGAAGACGCAATCAAGCTTATGGGGAACCAAGAATGAACATACTTGAACAAGATCCCGCCTGGCCACTGCTAGTCCGCATCGAAGGACAGAAGCAGGCAGCGGCGCTCATGAACAGTAAGGCTTATCAGAAAAGCATTGAAACCAACTATCCCTGGATACTCCATCCCGAAACAAAAAGAATACTCCCCTGGCCCGGAGAGCCAGGAATAATCACACTGCGCCGCTCCTGCGGATTTTATGAACTCAGCCTGCCGGAAGATGCAGATATCCGGCCATATGGCAACAGCAAACCTCAAGACATCAGTTTCAACGGAGTGGAGTCCGGCAATCCAGTTTCCCTTGCCTCCGATATAAAAAAAACACCGAACCCAGAACGGAAGGGTTCCCTGATTACCCGCGGAGTCAGGCAAAGCAATTCCCTAAGCTGGCTTACCGAACTCATCGCTGAACGTCGTAGAAACATGCCAGAAGGATCTTACACCACGCATCTTTTTTCCAAGGGTCCAGAGAAAATCCGCAAAAAAATCGGCGAGGAAGTCGTCGAAGTACTGCTTGCCCGTGATTCTGCACAAATGGTGAGCGAGATTTCCGATTTGGTATATCATCTATGCGTTTTACTTGAAGCTTCCGGCCTTAGCTGGCATCAGGTAGAGAAAGAACTCGAAAGGAGGCATAAATAGGAAAAACTATCTAGGCAAGCTTCCAACAAAAGCCTCCGCATCTCCATTCGTCTCGAAATTCATCCATTCCAGCTCCCCCGACTCATCCCGCCATGCAAGCTCAACAAACGGCGGCTTCTGAAAAAATTTCAGCAGACCACCTTTTTTCGACCGCATCCGGAAAATCTCAATTCTCTCGATTGGAATCTCGATAATCTCATCCCTGGTTCGGCTCTTTCCTCGTTGCCCTGTCGAAAAAAGCTTCATCAGCCAGTTATCCGATTTAAAGGTTTGAAAATATAGAGCCTTTGAAGTCGTGTAGAAAAGCCCCCACAGAGGAAAAGAATTGCTTTTCCTAATCACCTGCCCCAGCGTCTTCCCAAGTATTGGCAGTCCCAATTCCTCTTCCCGCGTCTTCCAGAATTCATCCGCTCCAACATTGTCATTTTTATTGAAAAACATACCGGCCAAGCAGAACTCCTATATGATGAGGACAGTATATTGCCTCTGGAGTCCCAACTGCAATGCAATTCCCGTCAGTGTGCGCCCCCTGAGTCTCAATTAATTTCTCGAAGGAGAAGGCAAGCTGGGCAGGGTTTTCTGCTATTTACTCCAACATCCATACCTGAGTAGAATAGTTTTGTATGAACACAGTTTCTTTGTGGGTAGCTGAACTCGGTATCTGGCCCCTGATTGTTGTATTGGTTCCCAACTTGATGTTTCGCCGTTTTGGCCAGTCTACGGCTGAAAAACGCAAGGCATCGTTGTACCAGGCAATAGCGGTTTTCCTAATTACAACACTGGCGGCATCTGTAGTAAAGAGCGAACTCACAGACATTTATTTCTACGTGGGCCTTGTTGTCATCCTGCTTGTGCTAATAATACTTCGTGGAAAAATTTTCCCCTACCGTCTGAACTGTGTTAGCTGTGAGGGAAGTCTGGATATTAAAACCATCTATTTCATGGATAACAATCTATGTGTCGACTGCCGCGCTAAAAAGGATAGTGACGCAGGAGAATGAGAAGATTTAGTTGTAACGATGAAATTCCCTTGGGCTCGGCACCTTCGCCAGGAATCTAAGGGTTATGGGGGTGGCTACTTCGAGCCACTTCCTTGCAAGCTAGGAATAGATTTTCGAAAAGTTTTGGTATTTGAGCCTCGGGAAGGGAAGAGTAGGCTATTCTCACCAGATGGCCGAGAGCTATGACGCCAGTGTCGTAATTAGCTAGCAATTTCTGGCGAACGGCCTCCGCATCTCCACATGAGAGTTCCACACACATGAAATAGCCGGAGTTGAACGGAAGAGGACTGAACTGTTCTTGATATTCGGGATGCTTGGCGAGTTCTGTAACAACGGCGGTGTAACGACTTTTTAAAATATTGTATATTCGAGCCTTCTCAACCTTATATGATGGTTGATTGTAAGCAGTGAGCAATAGACTCTGGGATAAGTGAGAGTCATTTGATATGCTTCCGCGCACCCTGCCAGCCGCCTTGTCTTCCAATACTGCCAGTGCCTTTGAGTTCAAGCCCTTTCCTGCGAAAGTGATGAAACCGACTCGAAATCCCCATACGTAGTCTTCCTTGGTGGCTCCATCAACCTTGCACGCCACAACGTTTTCATGAATGGATGCGAGTCGGGCAAATAAGGATTCGCCATCTATGCCGGATTGGTAGACAAGGCCAAAATATGCGTCATCGGCTATTATTAGAATATTTTTTCCTGCTTTCGCGGCGCTTCTCACTATATCGACAATCGCATCACTCTCTTCGAAAGCTGGGGTGTAGCCAGTGGGATTGTTCGGGAAATTCAGGAGGAGAATTTTTTTTTCACCCTCCAGCATCATAGCATCTTGAAGGCCAGACAGATTGAATCTGGCGCCTGGCCCCTTACCCTCGAAGGTTTCAAAGGTTTTGAGTTTGGCTCCGTAGGCTTCTGAGAATATCAAGCGATAATTCCCCCAATAATGATGGGGGAGCAGTATTTCGTCACCCTCATTTACGAAAAGATAGCCTGCTACTGAAAGGCCGTGGGTAATGGCATTGGTTACCACAGGGTGTGAGATAGATGTGTTGCCGAGGCTGGGATTCTTCTTCCGGAGAGACTTCGCCCAATGGTCGCGCAGGGCTGTTTTGCCAAAGCTCGACGCATAGCTAAATGCTTCGGCCGGATGGATTTTTAGCAAATCGCTTATTGAGGACAGACACAGAGGATCGCCGTTATCGTCTTTTCCCTCACCGATTGAGGCGTTAATGGCTTTGTTTTTTGCATCTAAACCCTGCCCGACAATGCCCTGGTGTGGGAAAAATATGTTTCGGCCTTTCTCAGAGAGAAGCTTTAGAGCGATTGGGCCCTCAACTTCAAGTTGGGCATTTAAACCGACAGCTTGCGGATTCATGATATCTACCTCAAAGTAAGTATACAGAAAGGTTGAGGTTTTGGGGAGATGAGGTGTGTTTTGTTTGACGAAATCTCAGGGTTTGGGGGAGAGTTTTCTCGACAGCATACTATGAGGTGAATTAAAATAGCTGGCAGCTATGAGAACTATAAAAGCATATATTCAGGTAATCGTGATTTTCCTGACAAACTATTGTGTCAGGCTCCCTGTGATTATTCTGATGTTTTCCAGGATGAAAGTACGCTACAGGAATTCCAGGATAGTTCATTCCACACGGGGGCCGTTTTTGTTTCTGCCGAATCATACGAATCAATGGGACCCTTTTCTTGTAAGCATTGTGCCGTGGAAACCAGTACGCTGGGTGGCTTCCGATGGGCTTTTCCGGGACACCTCGAAGCTGCTGCTCTTTGCTATCGGAGTGATTCCAAAGATAAAGGGACAGTCGGATATGACTACGATTGAGGAACTTCGAAGAGCAATTGCCCTGGGATTTCCGGTGGGGATTTTTCCGGAGGGTGAGCAAAATTGGGATGGGACAACGTCGGAATTGATTCCGGCGACAGCCAAATTAGTGCGCTTACTGAAAATTCCGGTGATTGTGCCAATTTGCAAAGGCGCGTATTTTTCCAAGCCGCGATGGGCCTGGAAAATGAGGCGAACACGAGTAGAGATTCATTATAAACGAGTTATCGATGCCGACGAAATTGGAGGAATGAAGTTGGTTGAGATTGAACGGCGCATAAAAGAGATATTCAGGCATGATGAATACGAGTGGCAAAAAAGTACAATGACTCCTATTCTAAGCGAATTGCGGGCTGAACACCTGGAACTTGTGCATTTTCTTTGTCCTAGTTGCGAAAGAATTGGATACTTACACTCCAGGGGAAATATTCTGAGCTGCGCCTGCGGTTATCATGTGTCAGTGGATAAATTCGGCTTCTTCTCCTACCCCGAGGATGGGCCAAGTTTTGAAACACCGCGTGAGTGGGTGATTTGGCAAAACCGGGTTCTGTTTGAAAGGATTAAAGATGCCCTGGACGGAAATGAGTCAGACCCGGTTTTGCTTAGCGATGCTGGATTTGACCTGATGAAATCCGAACGAGCGAAGTCCATGGTGTATGTATTATCAGGGGAGGCAAGATTATTCAGTAATCGTATTGAAGTTGGCGATCCGGGAGGAGAGCTTGTCAGTTTTCCGCTGCGGGAGATTTCGGCTGTGAACACGTTCAAGCAGCAGAAGTTTGAGTTCCGTTACAACAAGGCGCAGTATCGTTTGCAGCCACCGAACCGCAGTGTATCAGGGTATAAGTGGGAGAAGGCCTGTAAGGGGCTTCGGGAACTCCTGGTTGAGCGTGGTGAGTGGTAACTCGATTCGAAGAGACTCGGATCTGTTCCAGCTTTGAACCATAGCGGCTTCCTTGCAGCCAGCACCTTCCTTAACCATCTGAGATTGCCCCAAGCGGCATATTCTTAAACAAGCAAAAAACGCTGAAATCTTTTTAGTCAAGCATTTATCATTTTTCGCATATTTTGTGCGAAAAACAATACTTTGATTGGATGCATATCATAGAATAACAACTTGTGATCAGATTGAAAAAACTTGATTGGCTCGTCTTCCTGATTTCAATTATGGTTTTCACTGGATCGGTTTTTTGGTCTGCGGTGAGTGGGGAGGGAGAATTGAGGGTTGAAATTGAAGCCCTTGATGAGCATTTCGTTTTACCTCTTGCGGAGGATGGCGGCCTTACTCTGGATGGACCGGTAGGCAAAACCCGCGTTGAGGTGAAAAGTGGGGCTGTCTTTATCAGTGATTCGGATTGTCGAGACAAATTATGTATTGCAATGGGAGAGATTTCCAGCACCTCTGCCTGGGTGGCCTGCTTGCCAAACAGAGTTTTTGTTCGGCTTGTTGCTGTGACTTCCGAAGATGCTCAGTCGCCGGGGGTGGATTCTGTCGCGTTCTAGCAAAGATGAACGAATGGAGATTTGCGCTTTTTTCGGTGCACTTTGTTTGTTTTTGTCGGCAGTGGAGTATTTAATTCCCAAGCCATTGCCCTTTTTTCGACTTGGTTTGGCAAATCTCCCAATCATCTTGGCTTTGCGTTTTCTCAAACCCGTGGATTTGATTCTGGTAATCCTTTTGAAAATTCTCGGACAGGCATTGCTGAACGGCACGTTGGCTTCCTATGTGTTTCTGTTTTCCGCTGCAGGCACGTTGATTTCGGCTGCAACTATGTTCGGCGTTTATCGCCTTGGCGGTCGTCATGTGAGCCTGATCGGTGTGTCGCTTGTGGGTGCGTTAGCCAGCTCATCCATCCAGGTGGTATTGGCTATCGCTTTCATTTTCGGTGAGAAGGCACGGATTATCGCCCCGCTTTCAATCGGATCGGGTGTTGCGGCGGGCCTGTTTATTGGCATATTTGCCGAACGTTTTGTCCTGAAGTCCACTTGGTTGCGCCAAATCGAATGCCGTTATACCGCGAAATTGGATTAGGATATCTAGGTGAAAACAAGGAGGCGGAATTGACTATGCCGGAGCCAACTCACACAGGGCCACCAAATCGGCGAAAGTCGGTCGATAAGATAGGAAAATATGTGGGCCCTGTCGCTAGATTCGCAGCCGGTATGGCGATGCTGCCGCCTTTTCTGTTGATTAAGCAGGTTTTGTTAAAAGCTATCCTTACAATCTCATTCGCGATTTTAGCACTGCTTTCGGGGAAAAGACTTCGTTGGGGATACTTCCTGATTTTGCTTGTTTCGGTTTGTTGTTTCCAACTGTTTTTCCCCTGGGGGAAGGTGATTTTTGAATTAGGACCAATTGTTGTTACAATCGGCGCTCTTGAGAGTGGGTTGATTAGGGGATTGACACTTGCGGGGATGGTTTTTCTGTCTGTGGCTGCGGTGCGGCCGGAATTGAAATTGCCGGGGGCCCTGGGTGGACTTCTGGGTCGCACATTTTATTACTTCGATTCGCTTTTTGAGGGACGGAGACGTTTGACGAGGAAAAATTTCTTTGCGAGTCTTGATAAGCTGCTTAAGGAACGATTCGATCTAGACAAGAAACATGCAATAATAGCAAAACGAGAAGGGGACAGGATGAGGGGGTGGTTTATGGCTCTGCCGGCAGCCTTGATTTCCTGGGCCTTTTTTATCTGGGCACAGGTGCTAGACGGCTAGGCTCCAAGTGAATGACAAGCTCAAAAACACTAGTCTAAGTATTTTTCCTCGTCTACATATCGCTTGGCGATTGCGAGATCCTCAGAATCAATTCTATGGGCATATCTATCGAGAAAATCTTTGTCGAATTTGGCGCCGCACCATAGCAAAGTCCAGGCAGAGCCATCTTTGTGAGAGCCGAGTGCTTTGAACCTGTCGTAGACCTTGATGTAGGCGTCCATAATCAGAGCACGCTCCGTTTGAGTGTAGGTGTTTCCTGTGCCGAGTCGATTGTATATGTCTACAATTTCGTCGGGAAAGATGAGATCGGGGTCTTCGGAACGCAAGTCGTTATGTACATAAAGATCTGGCCATAGAAAATAACTGTCCCAATAGATGCTGGTTATCATGGAAAATGATTGACCCATTAGAACGACATGCTTATCGATTACATATCTACGATTTTGAGATTCCTGGCTGGGTGATGAAGATTCGGAAGCTACAGGGATGGTGAAGTTTGTGTAGACAAGAGTCGAGGATTGTTCCTGCGAAAAAGAAACCAGCAAAAATAGGATTGCAAGCAAAAGCATCAGCGTACCCAGTGTGATTGCTAGATTGCGGAAAATGATTTGTGAGGAGTTCACGGTTTCATTATCGGCTTGGTAATCACGAAGATGAAGTGACTAAAAATGGTGCTGTTACCAAAGATTGTCGGAATTGCTTTGAGGACGAGGGATAATAGGCAATTTTGCGTGAGTTGCTTGAATTCTATCGATTATTCATCCGGAAGCGAAGCTGATTTGAGCCAATTCAGTACGGCATCAGCGATTAGGCTTTTATCGGCACCCTGGGGGAGATCGTGCCCGCAGTTGCTTACTGTCAGCGAGCTATCAAGGCCGGCTGGAAGTTTCTTTTTGAGAAGTTTCAACACAGTGATAGGGACTGACTTATCACCTTCGGAGACCACAGCCATTACAGGCGTCTGAATCTTTTTGAGATTGCGTCGAATTTCGCTCCGAAGTTTATACAACTGAGCCCCGCTGCGGAAGTCTCGACGAACCCAGTAGCGACGACCCAGTTCCAGAACTTGTGGGCTGAGTTCGGGATTGGGTTCCCATCCGGTTCTTATCTCGGGAAGGATGGAGGAGAATAGGGAGAGTATGGACATCAATCCCCAGGTTTTTTGCTTGATTTTGAGTGCTGGCGCAAGCAACACCAATTTTTCCGGTGTCACGTGCATAGCCAATTTCAAGGCTAAGAGGCCGCCCATTGAATATCCAAGTATGGAAACCCGTTCGTAACGGGAACGCAAGTCCAACCAAGCGTCGTAACTCCGTCTCATCCAATCGTGACGAGAAGTGGTAGATAGGTCGCTCAAATCTGTCCCTGCTCCAGGGAGTCTGGGAACCGCTACGGCGAAACCGGCGACGCCCAGATGCTCCGCTATAAATCTGAGTTCTCCGGGAGCCCCAGTATAGCCATGCAGAGCCAATACAGCCTTCGAACTTCTGTGTGAGGGGTGAATTTCATAGGGCAGCCCTATGGGTATAGTGGCGATTGAGTTTGATTTTTTAGTGAATTTCATATCTCACATGCTCCATAGATGCGATATCGGCAGATACTTCAACCAGGCAAGTAAGCGAGGTTGACTTACTTGGTTGCATAAGTCTCTACCTATGTCTCACCAATGTAAGATACCACTCATCAACGACTCCTGCATCCTTTATCTCCTGCAGGAAGCGTTTGGCATCGAGTGGATATCCAGCACAGGGTCGAATTCCGGGGAGTCTTTTCCTCCACCACGCATTAAACAATAGCATTGCCACTTCCCTGATATACTTGGATATCATCGAGGCAAGAGCGGTTTCCAGTTTAGTTGAATCTGCTCGAACTAAAAATTCAATCGATGCGTTTCCAATCCGGTAGCGGGAACACTTTGATTCTTCCAGGATAGTTTCGATTTTTCTATTTGGAAAAATATTTCTCAACCAGGTTCCATAATAGCGCCTACCCCCTTGCCTGTCGACTGATACGCGAGTATCTGCTTTGTTATCCTCCAGGATGCTTATAAGCAGAGGGGCGATTATGCTTTGTATGGCAGGGCTCTTGCCTTCATGGCGCTCCAGCTCGCGATTAAATTCCCTGGCGCTTATAAAGCGAAGTTTCGGACACTTCATTGTAATTGAGCAATTTTTCATTGCCACGCTGATTGCAGGGACAAATTCATGGTAGGTAGATTGACTTATTGGGATTGATAAATCAGAAGAACCAGCAAACCAGGGTGTTTCGGTGAGTGCTCGGAGATCGGAATTTGGGCAAAGAAATTGAAGAAGGTGGAAAAAGGAAAGAGGGGGAGAAATACCAGCTACGCCAAGAAGAGCTAAAACTCCTGTTTCAAGATTTTTGATTCCGCCTGACTGAAAAAAGACAGTTTTGCTATCAGCTATTTGCAGGCGGCCGGAACCGTCCTTTGTTTTGCAAATAACCTCGGTAAGTATTTCATAGAGTTCTGTCATTCGAGGGCCGGAATATTCAAAATGAGTTAGGCAGCTGCAGAAAGGACCAAGCTTGGCACCAAGGGCAGCTTCATCCAAACCCGCGTAAATCATCCTCGAAATAACCGATGGCCTCTTGGCGGAAGGGAAACATAAATCTCTGGTGAATTGAAAACCACGCAGTTTCCCGCCGATAGCGGAGCGGACACTCCGAGTTGAGATCGAAGACGATTGAGATCCAAGTGAATTTGAGCTTCTCTGTCTGAGAAATTGAACAGAGATATCCAGCCTTGATTGTTCCGGACAACCAGCAAATCGTCGATATCGCCGTCAGTCTTCGGCATCAAACTGATCCGTCCTTTCCGGCATTCGGCAAACAGGGATAAAAATTTCTTAATGGAGTTTTCTGTTTCCGTATCTATTTCCCTGGGATCTCCCGAAAAGCACACAAGTCCGCAGGAAAGAGTTATGGCATTAATCAATGTACTTGACGCCGCATCATGCTGCGCATTGAATAGCCCGACAGGAAGTAATCCCGCTGTATTTATCCAGGAAGATTCATTCCAGGCTGAGCGATGAAGCAGCGCCGACGCAATAGTCATTTTTGCATGCTGATTTTTTATGAACATCTGTCTATGGTTTCCTTCAATCGAACGCATCATCACCTGTGCATCCCAAACTCCATAGGTGGTGAGCAATGGAAGATCGGCGGCAGCTAAAAGCCCTCGATTTCCTACGGCTTTGCGTATTGCAATGGCGGCGCCATTAAGGAGTTCCCCGGCACTATAGTTTTTCTTGTGCCGAATTCCAGGTGCAAGACCGTCGCCAAGTCGCTCGAGATAAAAAGCGCGAAATCCCCAGTGTTCCCGCATTAACGAAAACATCTTTCTGATATGGTTGAGCACTTGAGGATTGCTGAGATCCAGGACGTAGCAATTATCACGGGCAGATTCATATCTCTTCACGGTGATTGGCATCCCCTTATCGTCGCGAACGAACCAAGCTCGCTTTTCTGCGGCAAGCGAAGATTTCTTTGATGCAAGGAACGGAGCAAGGCGCAAACCCGGAGCAATACTCTGTTCCATAATTTTGCGAACATACATATTCATATGACCCAAGTTTTTTGGAGTGAGCCAATCGCCTATTTGCGATGCGTATTGTGGCCCGAGAGCGAACCAGTTAACCCCAATCTTTTTTTTGCGGATAGCGTTTAGCATTCCCAATAAATCTTTTTGTGTTTTCAGTTCCCCTGATTCGCACCAGCCAATTCTCTCGCTTTGAGGAAAGACTCTTGTTGTTGGCGCCTTCCATTCATGCCTCCATGTTGAAACCAATCTTTCCAACGATCCGCGGCTGATTACCACGAAGGGGAGATGCAGCATTTCTCGTATTCCCAAGTGGTGGTTAATCTCCCAGGAAATTGTCAGAGTGTGATTTAGAGGTCTGCATTCGAATACAATTGGGTAATTTGCCGGATAAAGTTGTTTGAGGAGCAACCCATCGACGCCTGTGGTCTCGGATATCCAGATGGCCCAGGCACCTTTGCGACGAATGCTTCCCGATAGTGTTCCAGGTATCGATTTAGACTTACGGGGATTAAACTCGCCTGAATAAGATTCAGCCCAAACCACCAAATCTCTAACAAGACGCGGAGATTTGAAACGAAATATCAAGCTTACATTGCGTATGAACAATTCTGATTTTGCTTCAAGAATCGCCTCAATGTGTGTATTTGTCCGGAAACTTCTTAGGAAAACAGATTTGAAATCAAATGAATACTCTCTGGGGCCTCTCCCGAGTCGCCCCTTGGCTTTCGCGTTCCGAACAGGTTTTATTCCGTAACTGAGTATCGCCGAAGTACCAGATGGTAGGATTTTGATCATCGCGTCTCCTGGAGTTGAATACGAGCATACCCTGATGCTCAAATCGTCACTAGTGAAAATACAAGCCAAGAATTAATTGCTGATTAATGCATTCTGTTACCGATAAGCTAGATACAATGTAATGAATATATACGTTAATCGTCTTGTGTGCCTTGCGATGGTGTTCGTTGCGTTTGCCGCCACGGGGCAGGAGTGGGAAGAGGATGCCAATCGTGCGAGCAGCTATGCAGAAGCAGGCGATTACAACGCTGCATGGGTGTTTTACAAACGAGCGCTGGCTAAGAATTGCGATGATGGTTTAATCATATACAGGGCGGCCGAGGCCCTTAGCCGTCAAACATTGGGTGAGGATGTTGACTATGCAAAGGCTCTATATGCAGTGGCAAGCTACTATCTTGTCAAGGAAGATCCTGAGAGTCCGATTTTAGCCATCGCTAATTCGAACGTTGACGAAGACATCAAGCGGCGAAAAATAGCGCGAATTTACGCAAGATTAGGGGCCAGGTTGCCAAAAACCTATGGGTTGACTAGCACGAAATTCGACGTGGTGCAAATTTTTGTTGTTTCCAGTTTCGAGGAAGCAATACAGTTCTATATCACCTTAGTATCTAAAGGACTGAGAGCAACCTTGGCTTGGGCGCGATCCAGAATGCCTGAGTTGTTACTCTCTATTTTTGTTGCGAGCTTGCTTACGGGGGTTATACTCCCGGTCCTGGTGGCTCTGACGGTTGCGCGGGAGGGACGCAAGAGTTATGTAAGCGCGTATGCTTTTTTGATACATTGGGGATTCCTGGGCCTACATAGATTCTATCTTAAGCGCTATGCAAGTGGTTTGCTATGGCTTTTCACCTGCGGCTTACTTGGATTTGGAATCCTTGCCGATCTTTTTCTAACAGGCGTCCTTGTTCGCTGTTGGAACGAGGATAACCAATTCAAGCGATTTATACGCCGTTATAGGAGAAGCACCGTGATGAGTGGTGCTTCGCAGTACCGGAGACCGGCTACCAAAATGCCTGGATCTCAGAGTTCTCCCAATTCGAGGATGAGACCGGAAAGAACCCCGGGCACCAGGGACTTTGCCACCGATGATTTTTCTGATATGAGCTTCAAAAACGATTCCACTCTGAACTAAGTTTGAACATCAGGGTTTCAGATTACTTTCATGGTACCCTTATAGCGATCGATATCGAAGGTCATAATCATGGCTCCCTGCTTCTTATCCAGGTTTCCAGTGATCGCCTCTATTCCTCGAATTATTTCATCCTCTCGATTGGCCGGAATTGTCGCAAGAAGCGTATTACTGTGATTTTTTTGCTTATTCATGAAACCAATGAAAGTTGCAAATAGTGGGATGTTTGAAACATACTGTCCCATACCCGAAGACTCGAGGATAGTCGCACCCTTGATACCGGCTTCGAGAAAGTATTCCAGGATATGGTAGATTAATTCATCCATGTAGAGAATCAGAATAAGAAGCCTCATCTTCTGCTTGCTTGTTGGTGTTTCCTGTTTTTCACCGGAGTGCCGGAGAAATGATTCCTGCATTGTCTCTGCTGTTCTCGCGGCCAGTAGTTCTTTTTTGAGTGAAGTATTGCTGAGAGAACGGGAAATGGCTGCAAGAATCTGGACATGTTCCGAGGGCCGATTTTCCGGGCCGAGGATAACGAAAAAAAGACGAACCTTCTTCCTGTCTAAACTGCTAAATTCCACCCCTTTGGGAGCATGGGCTATGAAAATGATGAAACTGTCCAAATCTTTGATTCGTGCATGTGGAATTGCGATTTCATTGCCGAATCCTGTAGAGCCTTGTGCCTCCCGCTCAATCAAGGCCCTAGCGATGTTTTCTTCTTTGGCTGCGCCAGTTTTCTCGCTGCGGACTGCCAGGGCAGCCAAGGCCTCCAGCGTTCCATTCTTATCACGGGTATTGAGCTTCACGGAACAGGATTCGGGATCAAAAATATCGGTTAAGTTCACGATTTCAATCCCTCCCCGGAATTTTCTTCCATATCCAACGCCTTTACAATAGCCATCTTGGATAGCGGCGGGCCGCTTAATTCGTTAAAAAACACCGATAGAAGAATGATGTTAACCATTATAGTAATGATACTCCTTTGTTCCGAATCGAGCAGCGCAACTATAGGAGAGGTTTGAATCATCAGCACCAGCCCTATGGCGACACCGGCCTGAGGCAGCATACAGATTCCAAGATATCTTCTCACGTTTGCCTGTGATTTTGCCAGGACGGCGCCGCTCCAAACCCCTGAAATCTTGCCGAATGCCCTGGCTGCGATAAAAACCATGCCATAGATTAGGATATCTTTCTGGGCAAAGATGCTCGGATTCAATTTCGTGCCCGCGATGGCGAAAAAGAGTGCATAGATCGGCGGTGTCAATGGCTCGAGATTGCGGAATATCCTGTGATTTCTTGGTGACAAATTGATTATGGTCATTCCAGCGGCTATATTGGACAGTATCGGGGAAAGATGAAAAACCAACGAAATGGCCGTAAGTAGAAAAACCCATCCCAAGACGATAATTGTCAGTTCACCGCTGTGGTTTTTTCTGTGCGTCAAGGCGTGGATAACCCAACCGGCCGTAGCGCCGATTATAATTGAAAGGAAAACCTCCTTGAATGCACCAAAAATCACGGCCGCGCCACCAGCTCCGACGTTGTGACCGCCCAGCGCAGAAGCGCCCACGCCCGCCCCGCCGATACCTCCAGCCAGCATTCCCGATACAATGGAAAAAATTACTCCGAAAATAATTACAGCTCCAGCGTCATCTAAGGCTACGATTCCGTAGAGCCTGTCTACGAAGGGGCCATGCGCACGCAGTGACTGCACAACTGCGACGGTTGCCGCCGGTGCCGTGGCTGTAGCGATCGCTCCAAGCATGAGTGCATAGGGCAAGGGTAGTTGTAGAAGCCATAGGGAGAAAGTTACCACCACCAGCGTTAGGAAAATTTGGGAAGCCGTCAGAATTACCACCTCACTACCCATACGTCTCAATTTTGTTACTAGAAATTCACCGCCAATAGTCAACGCGATTAATCCCAGTGCGACATCCGTAACAATCTGTAACGATTTACTTGCTTCGGGATGAATAATTCCCAGGGCAGAATCGCCTAGAATGAAACCGGCAATTATATATCCAGTTATTTCAGGCAGCCGAAAGGCCGCAGACAATTTGCCCAGAAAATAACCAAGTATAAGCAAAATGCTGGTGGAAAGAAGCACATGATTTGGCATAGCAGCTCTAAGCTCGTTTAGCCGATCAGCAATCATTTCCATAAGACGATTGTAACAAGAGAATATGTCGTAAGTCTATTTCGTATTATTTTCATGGAGCTCGGAATCACGTTTATATGGAACTCGTGCGGAAGGTACAATCTCGGATGCGGGACCCGTGTGTTTGTCTTGATCGTCGAAAAAAATATGTGCATTGAAAGCCTTCAGAATTTCTTTCTTCGGTAGCCCTCCCAAGAAGTAGGCTTCGTCTACAGTCACCCCCCAGCTCCGCAGCGTCAAAACCACCCGTTCATGTGTGAGTCTATCGCGGGCCGTGATTAGTGCAATACGAATGATGCCACCGTCTGCACGGCTTTTTATTCTCGAAAGCGTTTTCAAAACACGTCCGAAAGGCCCCTCCGGCAAGGGCTGTTTGGCAAAAATTTTCTCATGTTCGATAAATGCATCCAAACCCTGCTGTTTGTAAATAATCTCTGCCTCGTCGCTGAATAGGACAGCATCGCCATCGAAGGCTATTCTAATCTCGTCAGCCTCAGGATTGAAATTCTCAGGAGGGGAATAGAGCTGGGCAGCCGCAATCGAATTATCCACGGCATCTTGCACATCCTGAGAATTCTTGGACAGAAGAAGATCGACGTTATACGCGGTCAGGAAAGCTCCCAACGGCTGACCACCTGAAAAAGCCGCGCGGGTAATTCCAAGGTTGTAATAATCGATGGAGTTCATGACACGCATACCAGTTTGCGGATTATTCTGGCTCATAATCACAATTTCAATCAGATGTTCGTCGAGTTTGTCATTCAGTTTCAAAAAAGCTTCCACTAAGGGGAAAGCGGGCCCTGGTTCCAGGATGCTCGACTCGTTATCTTTTTGAAAATCCGCATAGACTTCAAGTCCCTCATTTTCGAAAATACGATTTTCACGTTCGAGATCGAACAAGGCACGAGAAGAAATCGCGATTACCAACGCATTATCCGAGTTCACTTTATACTTCTTAGTTCATGAATCGGCGTCAACTCAAGCCCCCAAATCACCAACGGGCGGTATTCACCTGAATGTAGCACGAAACGATTGTGTTTTACAGTTCAATAATCCATCATTTTATAATCAGTCAGATTCCCCTTGCATGTTTCGATTCAGCTTCTGCCCAAATAATTACCGTGGTGCCAACAAGTCTGCCCGGTGATAACCATACTCTTGATTGATCGAAAAAGCTTCGATGAGAGTATCTGATAGCTATGGGGCGCATCATACCCATGAGATATCCAGGAGTTTGTCCCCTGAAAAAACTCGTCCATTCTTTCAAATGGCTAGGTTTGGTGTTGTTCGGTTAGAAGATGAGGCATCTGGGACAGGGGTCAGCAATGCAGGCTGATACGCTCCAGCTTGACTAATTCTATTTCAGCTTATAGTTTGCCCGAATGGCTAGCATTCTCCTGGTTGAAGATTTGACAAAAAGGTATAAAAACGTTCTTGCGGTCGACAATATCTCATTTGAAATCGAGGAAGGCCTTTGTTTTGGCCTTCTCGGACCCAATGGAGCCGGGAAAACCACCACCGTTGAAATGATGGAAGGGATACTGAAACCAAGCTCTGGTAGAACATTCTTTCAAGGGAAGCCGATTGGCTCACACTTTTACGAACGGGTGGGAATTCAGTTTCAAAGTACGGCGCTGCAAGATTTCATTACAGTTGAGGAAACTCTGAAACTGTTCTCTGCTCTCTATGAGATAAAACGCGATATGGCAGAAATAGTGGAAATTTGCAATTTACAGGACATTCTTAAGCGGGACAATCGCAAGTTATCGGGCGGGCAGCGGCAGCGCCTGCTACTGGGATTAGCCCTGGTGAACGACCCTGTCGTGGTTTTCCTGGACGAACCAACCACGGGACTCGATCCACAGGCTAGACGAAATTTCTGGGCATTGGTGGAGAAAATAAAGGGCGAGGGCAAAACCATTCTTCTAACTACCCACTACATGGAGGAAGCGGAAATACTCTGTGAGGAGGTGGCAATAATGGATCAGGGACGGATCATTGCCCGAGATGCTCCAAAAAAACTCTTAAGTGAGAATTTTGACGGTATTTTTGTAAGACTCCCCTGGAGCGAAAATCTTGAACTGCCTGAGAGTCTTGGTGAAAATGTGAGCCGGGGAAAAGATTATATCGAAATTCATTCAAGGGATGTGGACGACACTCTGCATCATCTGATTCACAACGGAATGCATCTGGATGGCTTGTCTATTCATTCGCCGAATTTAGAAGATCTTTTTCTGAAGCTAACAGGTTCGTCGCTTAGATCGTAAGTTAGCAGTCTGATAGGAGATAAACATGCAAAGATTTCTGGCTCTTGTGCACGCGCGGAACATGGAATTTGTACGGGACAGGGGTAATCTGCTTTGGAATCTTCTTTTCCCTATATTTCTGGTTTTTGGTTTTTCATTCGCATTTTCCGGTGGTGAGAATGAGCTGTTCAGGGTGGGAATCTATGGCGACCAGGGCTCCAGGCTCAGTTTTCTTGAAGAGCCCTATGTTAAGACTGTCAATTACGAAAAATTGAGCCTTGCGCTGAACAAGGTTAGTCATCACCAGATAGATATGGTGATAAATTTTGAGACAAATGAGTATTTCATCAATGAGAGTTCCACAAATGGTTCAGTTGCCGAAAGAATTTTTTTAGCAAGTGAAGAGAGCACCGATTTCGAACATCGGTTTCTTAGTGGGAAACCCATACGCTATGTTGACTGGTTTGTGCCGGGTGCAATAGGCGCGAACATGATGTTCTCGTGTATCTTTGGCGCGGGTTGGATAATTGTCCGATATAGAAGAAACGGGGTGCTGAAAAGGCTGAAAGCCACGCCGGTGCATGCCTTTGAATTCGTTGCGGCACAGCTGGCATCTCGGCTGTCTCTAGTCCTATTTGTCTCCGCCATCGTGTATGCAGGAACCAATTTGTTCCTCAAATTTGTGATGGAAGGCTCTTATCTAAACCTACTTCTTAT
Source organism: Olavius algarvensis spirochete endosymbiont (assembly GCA_900608495.1). Lineage (GTDB taxonomy): Bacteria > Spirochaetota > Spirochaetia > DSM-2461 > DSM-2461 > UBA2779. Next base: position 63,218 of record UWYT01000113.1, read on the forward strand.
CACTATCCTCGCTATCGTCTGTATGATTTCCTTAGGTTTGGTATTCGCTTCGCGAATAAAAAGTGAGGAATTGGCTGGAGGATTGATGAACATTGTGATTTGGCCGATGATGGCGTTTTCAGGTGTTTTCTTTTCTCTCGAAGGTGCGCCGGTTGCCTTGCAAAAAGCCTCCCGCATATTTCCGCTAACCCACTACATTGAAGCTGGCAGAGCGATAATGCTGGACGGAGCCAGACTCGCCGATATTAGTACAAACCTAATCGCACTAGTTGGGATGAGTGCCCTATTTCTTCTAATGTCCTCGCTGTTTTTCAGATGGGAATAGGCGTCCAAGTGGACCACTGCTCAGGCTGTTCGGGCAAACTTAAGTGAAAATCGCCGTCGGCAAAGAATTCTTTTAGAACGCTTATCTGATGATCGCTTGCAATTCCGCACCGCCAGCCTACTTCGATCGTTCGACGCTGGATAACTTCACATAAGTATTAAGCGAAAAAAAGCCGGGGTTTTAAGCCCGGCTTAATCTCTAAAAAGAGCAATGCGATTCCTAACTATTTGCAGGTTGAGAATGTATCGCGCTTGAAGCGGGTTCCGTCCTCAAATTGGCCCCCACGGTTAGACAATCGCAAAGTGTTTAACTTCTGGAATCGTCGGTTTCAACTCCAAGTTGAAGTGGGAATACATAGGATTGGACCGAGGAACAATGCCTCGGTCCAAAGGAACAACAACGAAAGACAACCGACTAAAAGCACACTGTTGGTGCTGATCGTCACTTGTTAAGAATAGAGCAAATGTTGTGCCAAATGTTTTAATTTGTTTGAGCATAAGATATTAATCCCTGAAAGCACCAATCGGCGGATGGCTCAAAAAATGCAAAATGCATAACTCTCATCTTTCTTTCTATTAAGCTAAGTGTTTTGTCAACAAATAATTAGCAGGTCAATTCCTGGAAATGTCTATGCAAAAGGAATAGTTAAGAAGATGATACCACCCAAATCGAAGCTCTCCAACTTGGTTTTCCGACTGCATCGCGTCGCAATGGCTTCTTAGATGTTTTTATGGGGGCAGCAAAGTTCTCGCGTCCGGATTCAATTTTCCGTGGCAGTATAGTTTCGGATGATTCATCGCCGAAAGAGTGTTCTACAAGTCTATGGCCGTTCGATACTGGGACGCCAGAATACCAGGCTCCAGCAGAATCGAAAAAACCGCTAATTTCTGCTTCTGTAACTAGACAAGTATTTGCATAAGCCTTAGTATAGAAGCTAATAGTAAGGCCGGAATTGTTCGAAACCGGCTGTTGCCTCGTGAAAATAGATGAGAATTAGAAAATTTTGAAGTTCAACAAACAGATATCAACCCCTTTTTCCTTTTTCTACTTACTCCCGAAACAACTGCATGGACAATATCCCCTTATGAATTCAGGCAATAGGGAGTATCATAATGCCTAAGAAAATTTATGTCGGAAATCTAGCTTATTCTATCGGTGACGATGAGCTCGAGAAGTTGTTTAGTCCTCATGGAACAGTAACAAGCGCGAGAGTGATAATAGACCGCTATGATAATCGTTCCAAAGGATTCGGTTTTGTCGAAATGGAAGATGATGCGGCAGCGGATGCTGCTATTGAGGCTTTAAATGGCAAAGAAAACGGCGGTCGCGAACTGAAGGTAAGTGTTGCCCGTGAGAGAAGCAACCGAATGCACCGAGACTACTGATTTCGGTAGAAATCATTTTTGATTTGTTTTGCGGCAGGAGCATGAGTGTTGCTAGTTCGAAAAGCGAAGGGAGTCATTTAAGGCAGAGGTAGCAAAGCTTGGTTGTCGAAGACTCCGAGCGTTGTGAAGGTATTTGTCCGATCGTACTCAATTCCCTCGAACTGCATCTCTCGTGCTTTGCTGCCCGCTCCATATTTGCTCCACGTGCTTTCGTAAAAACTAAGTGTTTTGTACGCTATTTCAGCGATACTCACCAAAACCACCTACAGAAAGAACACAGTAGGCACAAATCACCTCATATAAGATTGACTTCTCCCTGTATAGAACGAATTTCCATGATATTTCTTTCATTTATCTTTCGTCGTACCGAGATTATTGATGTAGAATACTAAGTGACCGAGATTTGTAATCGAGAAGTTGAGGAGTGGCGGATGAAGAGGAATCAACAAGATTTGAAGATGTCCGATATGAACAGACGGATCTATTTTTTGGAAACAGAGAAAAATTTGTCTGAATCAGAAATCAAAGAACTGCAAATTCTTAAATTCGCCCGAGATGTTGAATCTAATAGAGTTACGAATAATGAAATGTCATCTAAACCCAAACGCCTTTCACTTACAGACGTTAGGTTAAAACGCGTAAAGGCTTAGTAATAAGCGCGACCGGATGATGAGCAGGGCAACTCCATCTTGATTACAGCGCACTTCGAGTGAGTGCTGTCTCAATCGTTTATCCCTAGATTTTGGCTCGTTGATTGCTGGTGGGAGAGACATGAACTGCAGCAGCGTTCATTATGCTGCTATAGACCCTCATAAGAGTATAATTATTTTTAGAATGAAGATTATGAGCGACGGACAGCTTCAAGGGGTTTTGTCGGCCATCAAATATCACCGGGCGAATTACTTGATTGGGGTTCTTGAAAACGGAATCACTGTAAAAGGGGATATGCTATCGCCGCAGGTGGGGCTGGAATACATTTTCTGCGGGAGCTGGGAACGACATCCGTTATGGGGCAAACAGTTTGCCTTTACCGATTACCATGCTTCCTATCCCACCGATTTCGACGCGCTCCGTTTCTACCTGATCGAAAACTGCGAGTGGATTGGTCCCAGTATTTCGAAGCGTCTTATCGACGCCTACGGAAAAGAGACTCTCACCATCTGTAAGAGGAGTCCAGCGCGCGTCGCTTCCGAGATTTTGGGCATTACGCTTCGTCGTGCCAGGAAGATAGCGAAGATGTTACGGGACAACGAGACGAGCGAAAAACTTCAGCTCACCCTCAAGGAGCTTCTGAGTGATGTGAAGATAAACCGTCGGGCGATTAAACAAATCCTGGAAAAATGGAACCAAGACGCTCCGGCGCGTATCTGCGAAAATCCTTATGCCCTTATTGACACAATAGACGGTATCGGCTTCCTCACGGCCGACAGGATAGCCCGAAAACTAGGTTATGATTTTTCTGGCACAGCCCGTCTGCGGGCGGGTATTCTCCACACACTGAAAGAACAGGCATTCAGTCAGGGACACACTTGCCTTCCGAGGATGAGAATACTGTCGGAGACTGAAAGAATTCTGGAAATTCCGTCCGATCGAATTGATACGGCACTGGAGTCGCTGGAACAGGAAAAGCTTGTCATAATAGAAGACGGTTTCGTTTACCTCAAATGCCTCTACGATGACGAGACGTTTATCGCCGAGAAGTTGAAAGTCCTAATTGATCAAACACCTGCACCCGGACAACCCGACTTCGAGGGCTTGACCGAAGACCAGCTAGGAGCACTTGCCGAGGCGAAAACAAGCGGAGTTTTCATCCTTACCGGCGCACCCGGTACTGGCAAAACCTACACTATCAAACGGATTATCAGTTCATTTCCTGAGGCGCGAATTGCGCTCGCAGCCCCCACGGGTAAGGCGACCAGGCGAGTTTATGAGCAAACCGGACAATCAGCCCTCACCATCCACAGACTTCTCGAGCCGAAGATGATTGATGGTAGCTTCGTTTTTACCCGCGATGCCGAAAGCCCTATAGAGGCAAATCTCATCGTGCTTGACGAGGTTAGCATGGTGGATACACCGCTCATGGCGCGATTTCTCGAAGCGGTCGCACCGGGCACGCGTCTCATTCTCGTGGGAGACAGATATCAGCTCCCATCCGTCGGCCCCGGGAACATCCTCAAGGACCTGATTACTTCTGACGCAGTTCCATCAAGAGAGCTCACGATTATCAAGCGGCAGGACGAAGGTCTCATTATCCGCAACTGTCATAGGATAAAAAACGGTGAGGATATCAAAATTGGGGACTCTGCGGCACAGGATTTCTTCTTTCTCAAGTGCGAAGATGAGGAGACAATACGAAAGACGATTCTCGAACTCATCTTGCATCGATTCCCGAAGTCCTACCAAGTGGACCCACTGCGTGGAATTCAAGTTATTACACCGCTGCGGGAAAGAACCTCCCTCTCCTGCAAAGCCTTGAATGAGTTATTACAGCGGGAAGTCAACGCTGAGCCGAAGATAGATGGCGTTCGCTACCGGATAGACGATAAAGTCATTCAGACCAAAAATCGATACGATCTCGACATAATCAACGGAGATATCGGATATGTCCGCGGTATCGACAAGTCAAACCAAAACATCTCGGTTCAGTTCGAGAACCCCGATCGATTGATTGAGTTGCCACTCTACGAGAACGATCTGGAACTAGCTTATGCAGTCACCTGCCACAAGTTCCAAGGCAGCGAGGCGCCGATTGTTGTAATCCCCATCCATCGCAGTTTCGGGCCTATGATAATGCAAAGAAATTGGATTTACACGGCAGTAAGCCGCGCACAAGAGCTTTGCGTTCTGGTTGGACAGCGCGAGGAGATACCACGAATCATAAGGAGAAATCGCCAGCAGCGTCGCTTCACGCGCCTCCAGGAAATACTGCGGTGATAAGAAACGCAGCGACAGCCTTAAATCACAGTGTCCCGGTATCCGAATTTCAGCGTAGCTTTCTAATGCAGTATTGTAAGCACATCCGGGATTCTTTTAATTACTAAGGGGAAATCGTCGGGGCTCAGGGCCACCACCTCTCCATCTAGGGCCATTAGAATCGAACCATCATAATTAATCTCCACCCTATCACTGAGGAAAAACTCCATGGTTGGCAGATGTTGATGCGCTCCCCGATAGAATAGAGGTTTGAGTCTAATTTTCTTCAGCAGTGACTGAGGTTGAACCAGAAGATAGTTTGTCTTACCTGGCAGCACCTTCATTCCACCACCGTAGGTGGTATTTCCCTTTCTTCCAAAAACATTTAGTAAATAACCACCTCGTCGTTCTTCAATCCCACCATCAGGTTTGGAAACCATGATGTTCCACTCCCTAAGAGGATAGAATAGTTCATAGAATAACACCGCTATATTTGCGAAAAAGCGATATATGGAAGCTGATCCAATCAGTTTTTTCATTTTATTAGTCAGCAGGGAAACAAAAGCATCGATTCCAAAACACACAGTGTTACAAGCATGGTGAATAGAACCCAAGCTTGTTTGAACTTCAATTATTGCATCCTTTTTAGTCGTTCGCATGGTGTTCAGTATGAACAGGGCTTCTTCCACACTTCGCGCATCGGCGCTGTCGTTTCCGGTACCCATGGGCAGTCGAAACAAAATGCAGTTTTGAAGTAGAAGCGGAGTCTTCTGTACCAGAACAGAGCATATCCCTCTATGAAATCCATCTCCTCCCGCCAGTATCAGCAGGCGAAGATGCCCATCCTGCAATTTAGTAAGTTTGCGTACGATTTTCAATGCCAGGTTACACGCTTCATCCAAGCTGTTTGTTTCGTGAAAACAGAGTTTCAACGAGTTCTTGTCGGTTCGCGACCCCACCCCAGCTTTGGAATCTATTTCATTCTGATTGTTCATCGAGTTTCCGGATTGCACGATTCTTCCAGATTTATAGATTTCGTGTTGGTTCGCATTCGCATCAGCGAGCCTTTTAAGCTTTCGCATCATCCGCCTATGTGTTCTGCACCGTTTTAAACGTCCCGAAATAGGATTTATCAGAAAATGAACCTCTTCACCGGCAAGCAAATTGGAGGAACTGAGCAGCCGTTCTGCCACCGCGGCGAATTTTCCTATCCGACGGCTCGAAATAGTATTTTCTTTGCACATATTCCCGGCTATCGTTGTTTCAGTAAGGTTATAATGTCAATATCCCAAGTCGATATCCTTAGCGTCAATGGCTAAATCCAGGTTAGTATTGCGGTGATGTATGGTGTAATGCGGCAAAAACCCGATATATGCTTAGACAGGGGACGGCTTGATGATTTGTACCATCAATGGAATAGGCGGGAATTCATAGCGCCCGATCCTCTGGAAACACTTCCCGTGTATTCGGATATTGCTGATCGCGAAGTGGCAGGACTGCTAGCCGCGTCAATGGCTTATGGCAGAGTCAAAGCTCTTCTAAACCCATTGAAGCGGATTCTGTCGATTATTGGAATTTCGCCAAAAGATTATGTTTGCCATCGAAGTCAGCGGCAGATTGAACTGGACTTGGAAGGTATAGCGCACCGTTTTGCCAAAGCCCGGCACTTTGCCGCCCTGCTCGCCGGCATAGGAGCAGCGCTGAGGCGTTATGAAAGTCTCGAAGCGGCTTTTCTTGAAGGCTACCAATCCAACTCCGTGCCAGCCGGAGAAATTAGAGTGAGAAGTGTTGCAAAAAATACTGGCCTGTTAGCCCCCGCTCAGGCTGACGCCAAGGAAGTGAATCGAAGAAAACCTCACCGTGACACTCGATTTGAGGTGTATCAGATGCATCAAACAAGAGAGGATGTGCTCAGAGGACTCTTAACATTGGTTGGTGCAGTAAGCATAGGGAGAAGGGAACAGATAGGTTATTTACTACCACTGCCAGAGAAAGGAAGCGCATGCAAAAGGCTTCTCCTCTATCTCCGATGGATGGTGCGGTTAGACGATGTGGACCCCGGAGGTTGGTTGGCAGTTAACAGAGCTGATTTACTGCTTCCACTGGACACTTGGACTTATCGAATCGCCGTAAGAGCAGGGTGGTCTAGAAGGAAAATCGTTGACATAAAGACGGTTTGCGAGGTTAGCGCGAGATTATCTTCAATAAATCTGGAAGATCCTATCAAGTACGATTTTGCGCTTAGTCGGTTCGGGATACGATCGAATCTAGATTTAGATTTGTTATTCGCTTCGGGTGCTTGATATCTCATAGTCAAGCTCGCTCTGAGCGAATTTTCGTTTACTTGACATTGGCTAATAGACAATGGCTTTATGATTCTCAATAGTGATCCGCCTATACTATAGACGCCGAAGTTCGATAAGTATAGAATGTGTTTTCATATGGCTAGCTTGCAAGCTAAATACATGGATATAGAACTGAAGAATCCAGTGATTGCCGGAGCTTCGGAACTAAGCTCTCACATGAGCTCAATAAAACAACTTGAAGAAGCCGGGGTTGGGGCCCTTGTAATAAAGAGTCTTTTTGAAGAACAGATTCAGCTTGAGAAGGCAAGATTTGAAGAGGAGCAGGAGCAGTACAACGGAATAAACGCGGAAATGACCAGTATCTACCCTGCGATGGAGCATTCAGGCCCTGAAGAGCATCTCATGTGGGTGCGCAAGGCGAAAGAATCGCTATCTATTCCAATTATTGCCAGCCTGAACGCCGTCAACTCTGATACTTGGGTTGAGTGGGCAAAAAAATTAGAGAATACCGGAGTTGATGGCCTCGAGCTGAACTTCTTCGCAAATCCGGAACTGCAGGAAGGCGAGGGAGCCGCAGTTGAAAGGGACCAGATTGCTGTTGTGGCTGAGGTTGTCAGAAATGTAGTAATTCCGGTGTCTATCAAGATGAGCTTGTTTTACACGGCTCCGTTATCGGTGGCAAAGTTGTTTGTAAGGGCGGGAGCGAAGGGACTTGTACTGTTTAACAGGTTTTTTCAACCAGATATTGATGTTGAAACGGAAACAGCGTTGATTCCGTTGAATCTAAGTGTTAGCACAGCGAACCGACTGCCTCTGCGTTATATGGGGCTGC
>UWYT01000041.1 GCA_900608495.1 Olavius algarvensis spirochete endosymbiont
CCGGAGTGGCTGTGGACTCATCCGGCAATGTCTATGTAGCAGATTATGGCAACAACCGCATCCGGAAAATCACGCCGGCGGGGGTGGTAACCACCTTGGCCGGCACTGGCACAGCGGGTCATGCGGATGGCACCGGCACAGAAGCGAAATTTAACTCCCCCTCCGGAGTGGCTGTGGACTCATCCGGCAATGTCTATGTAGCAGATTATGGCAACAA
>UWYT01000044.1 GCA_900608495.1 Olavius algarvensis spirochete endosymbiont
GTGCTTACCACCCCCGCCGGAGAGATTTTCCGGATGCGGTGGTTGTGTGCATCTGTCACATAGACATTGCCGGATGAGTCCACAGCCACTCCGGCGGGGTGGTAGAACTGCGCTGTGGTGCCGGTGCCATCCGCATGACCCTCAGTGCCACTGCCGGCCAAGGTGCTTACCACTCTATCTTCTATTTATCTGCCGGAGTGATTTTCCGGATGAGGTGGTTGTTGACACTATCTACCACATAGACATTGCCGGATGAGTCCACAGCCACTCC
>UWYT01000010.1 GCA_900608495.1 Olavius algarvensis spirochete endosymbiont
CTCTGGCGACTGATTGCTTAAATTCAATTTGCTTTTTTGACAAAGTCAGTGATTCTAGTTCGGCGTGAGCAGTATGTAAGATTGAAGCCGCTGGAGCCTCATAGATTTCTCTGGATTTTATCCCAATAACACGATTCTCAATCATATCAATTCGTCCGATACCATGGTTTCCACCCTCAGAATTCAATGATTCTATAATGTCAAGAAAACTATATGATTCTCCGTTTAGCGCCACAGGAAGTCCTTCTACAAAGTCTATTTCAATTTCAGCTCCTCTGTTTGGTGTTTTTTCAACTGGTCTGGTAATTCTATATATTTCTTCAGGCGGGGATTCCCAAGCATCTTCTAAAACATCGCACTCAATGCTCCTTCCCCAGATATTTTCATCGATACTAAAAACGCTAAGATTTTCGGATATCTGAACGTCCAGCGATTCCTGATAGTCCTTGGCTAAACTTCTTTTTACTTGATTGTCTCGGATAGGAGCCAGTATTTCTATTCGGGGGTGTAGGAAACGTATTGTATGTTCGAATCTTAATTGATCGTTGCCTTTGCCACTACACCCGTGAGCAATGATGTCAGCGGACTTCTCAATTGCAACTTCAACGAGCTTCCTAGCGATAAGCGGTCTACCGAGAGCCGTAGCCAACGGATATTTGTTTTCATATAGCGCCCCTGCACGAAGAGCATTGGCAATAAAATCATCAGCAAATTCCTCTCTTAGGTCATAAACTAAAGCTTCCCGGGCTCCCTGCGAAATGGCCTTTTCCTGAACTTGTTTCCAATTTTTTTCATTGCCGATATTGATTGTAACGGTAACTACTTCATATCCATCATCCATTAGTTTTTTTAAGCTAAGAGTTGTGTCCAATCCGCCAGAATAAGCTAAAATAACTTTCGATTTCATATTTACTCCCTATTCCAAGAATTTATGAATATGCATCCAATATGTACAAACATATTCATGTATACCGAATCTCAGGCATCAGTCAACGACAGGTTTTCACGAAGTTTGAACACCGAGGTTTTATATCTGCCTGTATAATTAGACAACTCTATTCCCATCTAAGCCGACACAATTTAGTAGCGTTCTAAGTTTTCCTGCTAAACCTTTCCGGTTACGGCTGATTGTGTACTTCTAACATATGCCATCAAATCCTTGT
>UWYT01000253.1 GCA_900608495.1 Olavius algarvensis spirochete endosymbiont
GCCATCGCGCCGCTGCCTAGGGCACCTTGTACTCTATCTTCCGGATGCGGTTGTTGGCAGTATCTGCCACAAAGACAGTGCCGGATGAGTCCACAGCCACGCCGCCGGGGTGCTTAAATTGTGCTTCTGTGCCGGTGGCATCCTTATGACCCCTTGTGTCACTGCCGGCAAAAGTGGTTACCACCCCCGCCGGCGTGATCTTCCGGATGCGGTTGTTGAGAGTATCTCCCACATAGACAATGCCGGATGAGTCCACAGCCACGCCGCTGGGTTGGTTAAACATTGCCGCTGCGCCGGTGCCATCCGCAAAATCCTTTGTGCCAGTGCCGGCAAAGGTGCTTACCACCCCCGCAGGCGTGATTCTCCGGATGCGG
>UWYT01000026.1 GCA_900608495.1 Olavius algarvensis spirochete endosymbiont
TCTGACTTTACAATGATTTGATTGGCATCGTATTCCAGAGTTTTACGCCAAGTTGAGGGATCCGTTCCTACATTTTTGGCTGTAAAAGCGATAAGCCTTCCCTTATCATCGTACTGATACGTTAGAATATCGTGATATTCCAGTTCGCCAGTGCTTCCATATCTGCGGGAATGGAGGATTTTCTTTCCCTGGGAGATGGAGCCCTCGTACTCCATCTCTTCAATAT
>UWYT01000066.1 GCA_900608495.1 Olavius algarvensis spirochete endosymbiont
CCTTCCAGAGCAAGAGCTTTGCAACTTGCTTCTGGTTCTGGGGATATTTCTTTTCCATCTTCTGCGTCATCAGGGAGTTCAGGCAAGCTTGTGAGATTTTCAGATGATCGGTTGATGCATTTGCGTGCCTGAATTTCACCTCTGGCGCTGCATTTGGGGGAACAACAAAAACCCCGTGGAAGTATGGAATTTTCTCACGTGAAGCATGGAGAATTAAGAGAATAAATCTTCTCTCCTTAGAAGAGAAAACCGGCTTTTTGGGTGCAGGTTCGAGGGGAGAAGGGATGGGGGTTAATACTCGAATAG
>UWYT01000023.1 GCA_900608495.1 Olavius algarvensis spirochete endosymbiont
CGTGGGAATAAAGAAGTTTGTATTTAAACGATGATTTCTATAGGCAGACATGATAATGACAATTGAAAGAACTCTTTAATTCCATTTCTACTTCTTTCCAAAAAGGAGGAATTTCTTGATAGATTAGACATTGAGCTAAGGAACATTTTCGTATTTACCAGTTATTTACTATTAATGCTGATCCTCATCTAATGGATGAACTAACTCTGTCTTTGCTTGGGTTCACAGTGGCACTCCGTATAGTGGAGTACTAAGCTGGTTGAAAATTCTGATTTCCTATCAGACTTATCCTTAATTTCTGATGTCCCCAAGAAAGACTTAATAAAAAAATTTGAAGAAAATGGCT
>UWYT01000299.1 GCA_900608495.1 Olavius algarvensis spirochete endosymbiont
TTTGATCCTGATGATCCAATAGGGGGGAAAAATTCTGAAGGTAAAAGAGAGAGACCTCCGTTTGTTGGCCTAAGTCATGAACTTGGGCATTCAGAAGCCTTTGATGAGGGGACACATAAGGAAGACAGAGGTGATAAGACACCGGGAACAACCCCTCCAATTGAAGAACATGCAATGAAGAGAGAAACCAAATAAGGGCTGAACATGAGCAACCGAGTCGTCCGTCGTATCATGCAAATTAAGAAGGAGTAAAAAACGTATGAAATGTCAAAAAAATCGGATCGCTATCTTTGCAAGTTTGATTTCGCTTTTTGTGAATCTATATGTTGTCGGGTTGGAGGATACAAGGATGTCGGATGAAGTGTATTTTTCTTTTGAAGAAGAATCAAAAATATGGGACAAGTGGTTTGAAGAAAACCTAGA
>UWYT01000203.1 GCA_900608495.1 Olavius algarvensis spirochete endosymbiont
ACTCGGGGTTGCCGGCTCCTTTTCTGTTTCGACGCGGGAGAGGAAGGTCGCCGAGATGCCGGCCTTGGTCGCCGTTTGGCGTAGGCCCAGCTTTCTCTCCTTCCTAACCCGCCGGATTCTTTGTCCGAAGGTCTCTGCCATGGTGTTGGTCACCTCCGCATCACTCAGTTGTACCGTTTAGTAAACTCTAAACGCATCGGTGTCAACCCCCTGTGTCCCAGCTCGCGTCTCCCAGCCGCGTTTTACCTTTGGTAACGGGTAGATACGACCGCGTCATTGAGTGCATAATTATGCGGTGTTGTTATCACATATCTTTACTTATGGGCACTTGTTGGGTAGTGTCTGACGCATCTGTCTTGGAGGATCCTGGTGGCGCGCAAACGAAACAAGGTGACTGTTCTTCTGGACCACGACGAGTACCAGCGCTTTGAATCCTACTGCGAGGAGCGTGGGTACAAGAAGAGCACACTCATCGCGCGCCTGATCCGAGAGCACCTCGATGAACAACGATTTCAAGTCCAAGGCGAGTTGAACCTGGGCGGATCACGGCTAGAAGGACTTGAAAAGTGAAGGCCAGCAAAAACAACGCGTCGAGGCCACTGGAGTCCGTCGAGCTGTTTGCGGGTGCCGGTGGCCTCGCCCTGGGTATCTCCGACGCCGGGTTTCATCACCGTGCGATGATCGAACGTGACCGTTGGGCATGCGACACAATTCGCTACAACCAAGAACGAGGCGTTTCACCGGTCGTGAACTGGCCGACCCCCTATCAGGGAGACGTTCGCGACTTTGACTATTCGCCTTATGAGGAACGCATAGACCTCGTATCGGGAGGCCCCCCCTGCCAACCCTTCTCTATTGGCGGAAAGCATCGCGGGTATCGCGATGATCGCGACATTTTCCCGGAAGCCGCGCGTGCCGTGAGAGAGATCCGACCAAGAGCCTTTCTCTTTGAAAATGTACGAGGACTCCTGAGGCCGAACTTCGCTGAGTATTTTAAGTACATCCTCTTGCGTCTCACCTATCCGGAACTCGTGCGACGCGCAAATGACAAATGGACCAACCATCTCGCTCGGCTTGAGAGACATCACACGGCGGGCACATCAAGGGGCCTCTCCTACAACGTCACGTTTCGCGCACTGAACGCCGCTGATTACGGTGTGCCACAGGCCAGAGTTCGAGTTGTTCTCGTTGGCTTTCGCGCAGACCTCGGTTTCGAATGGTCGTTCCCAGAGCCGGAACACACGCTGGATAGCTTGCTCTGGGACCAATGGGTCACGGGCGAGTATTGGGACGAACACTCGATCTCAAAAAGAAGAAGGCCATCAATCCCACAACGATTCGTTTCCCGTGTGGCGAAGCTCAAGTCTGCTGGTGAGAAGCCTTCCGCTGCCAGATGGCGCACGGTGAGGGATGTTCTTCGGGATCTTCCCGAGCCGACGGAGCGCCAAGAAACAAAGGGGGTTCTGAATCACTGGCTCAACCCAGGTGCCCGCGCCTACACGGGGCACACGGGAAGTCCATTTGATCTACCAGCGAAGACTCTTAAGGCAGGCGTCCATGGAGTACCTGGCGGCGAAAACATGCTCGCCCATGCCGACGGAAGGGTCCGCTACTTCACTGTCCGAGAAGCCGCTCGCCTTCAGACTTTTCCAGACAACTACGCGCTCGAGGGGGCGTGGTCAGAAGCAATGCGTCAACTTGGCAACGCGGTTCCCGTGAAAATGTCGCAGACGGTCGCCGTTCGTATTCGTGAATTACTGAGCAACGAAGCGGAGGCCGCATGATATCAGTAAGCAACAGGAAGCGAATACTGGTCTCTCTCGGCCATGAAGCTGCAGTAAACCGATCGCTGTTTCTTGAGGTACCGCATGGTACAGAGGGGGTCATATGAGCAACGATACGTCCTCGCCCTCGGTAATCAACATACAACCCTCCGCGCGGATCCTGAGGGTCCTGGGTGACATCGAATTCGAGCCGTGGCAATGCCTCGCGGAGCTTGTTGACAACTCCTTCGATGATTTCTTGGACATCGAACGATCGGGGATTGCTTGGCCGGATGGCTACAAGGTCAGCATCACCCTACCGAAGTCTTCGACACCGGTGACAGAGGCTGAAGTTGTTGTAACCGATACCGGGAGAGGCATGGACCTCCCCACTCTCAACAATGCCGTTCGGGCTGGCTGGTCAAGCAATGACCGGTTCAGCAAGCTCGGCCTTTTCGGTATGGGCTTCAACATCGCCACCGCTCGGATGGGTCGCCTGACACGCGTCCTCACGACTCGATCTGGCGATACCGAGTGGGTAGGTGTCGTCATTGATCTCGACAATATCGGAGATGATTTCAACGTGCCCGTGATACGTCGCCCAAAGACGACCGCGAGCGAACACGGAACAGTTGTAGAGATCGCCAGACTCGATCCGTTTCGATCCGGTTGGCTTGGCCGGAACCTTTCCAAGTTTCGGACAACATTGGGCGACGTGTATCCTTATCTTCTAGCGCAGAAACCATTCCATCTGTTCGCCAACGGCGTCAAGGTCAACCCGAGAAGACCCTGCGCATGGGACAGTTCCCGATCGGTAACCTACGGGCGAGGCTCAACTGCTGAGCAAATCCCTGCCGTACGTGAATTCAACAAGAAGCTTCCGGACGCAAAAGCCTGCCTAACCTGTGGAAATTGGGAGCCGGTTGACAGGGAGACATGCACCGAATGCGGCAATGGTCAGTTGGTGCTGAAAGAACGAAGCATTCGCGGATGGATCGGCATACAACGGTATCTGCACAAGACCGAGTTCGGTATCGATTTTCTTCGCAATGGACGGAAGATCCTGCGATACGACAAACGGCTTTTTGAGTGGACTGATCCGAATGATCCCCTGGCTACCCCAGAACTCGAATATCCTATCGAGTTGGGGCAAGGCGGACGAATCATCGGTGAAATCCACCTCGACCATGTGCCGGTCAATTACCAGAAGAATGCGTTCGAATGGAGTGACCGAAACTGGATATCAGCCGCTCGGTTTGTGCGAGGTGAAGGCCCATTGTTGCCGAAACGCGCAAAACAGCTTGGCTACCCCCCTAATGATAGCCTCCTAGCGAGTCTTCACCGAGGATACAGAAGAAACGATCCTGGCTATCGCTGCCTAATCCCCGGCAATGGCACGGGGCCAATCCACGGCACAACCCTTGAATGGCGTGACAAGTTCCACAAGGGTGAGCCAGATTATCAGACCGACGAGAAATGGTGGGAAGCCGTTGTCTATCACGAGTCCAAGCTCGCGTCACCCACCCCTTCCGGACAACCATCATCAGGAGGTAGCCCCGGAGATGTTTTGTCGGAGTTGGGGCTCACGGGGGCTGAACAGGATAACTCCAACAATGGTGCGTCGGTCGCAGAACAACCTCCGGCACCCGCGCCAAAACCAGAAACAGAGCGTGAGCGACTGGCGAGATATCGAGATGGTGCAACGCGCGTACCTGAGTTAAGCGGCGAATTTGGTCTGACGGAGTTCGGTGCCACCGTCAATGTTGATGTTCACGCGGTATCCAAATGCGCCGTTAAGGACAACAACGGATTCCGGACTCCCGTGCTTCTGGCGCGAGAGCGAGGACGTGAGTACGGTGCCTACATCGATCTTCAGCACCCGGTCTTCAAGGACTTTGCCGATGAGCCCGCTGACTATCTTGTTGTGGAGCTGGCAAATCATCTCAAGACGCGGGCAGAGCATGAAATGCCGCTGGCTCAGGCTGTTGCCTTGTTGAAGGAGCGGCAGCTCTCCGATCTGAAAGTTGATGCGGCAACTTTGGCCGGACAAGCTCGAGAGCTCTTAGCTGACATACGCGAGCAAATGGCGGAAGCGATCAAAGAAAACCCAGATCGCGCGTGGCAATTTCTCACAACAGATGAACGCGCGACAACTGAGACGAATCTGGTTGTCGAAGCTGCTGGCGTCAATCTAAAGGACATGGAAGCAACTGGGGAATTCCTTCTCTATACGCCCCTCACGTTCACTCCTCGATTAGTTGAGGAATGGCCAGAGGCATTCATGGATGGCAAAGTCTTTAAGGGGCTGTATGACACGGTAAAGACGCCTGCCGGTAAGCGTATCTCTGTTGGCCGCGTGGCGAGTTACCTCTATGACGCGGCTCTGACCGCAGAGGCCAAGATTGCTCAACCAGCACAACTGTTCCGATGCCGTTTGAGCCTACAACTACTTCGGAATGAACTCGCACCGGTGAAGGCTGAAGTATGAGCGAAGAGCACTTTCTGTCTCCAACGGTATTGCTGTCCGGTGGCCCAAACCGTTTCAACTTGGCGATAGAAAGGCTCCTTCTTCATCTGGGTTTCTCCGATGTCCGGGTTATCGATGGATCAGGCGACGGTGGAGGTGACATCCTTGGTGTCCGAGGCTCGGATCTCTTCATCTTCCAGAACAAGTGGACGACGGGCCAATCGATTTCTCGCGATGCGGTAGACGAGGCCGAGACCGCCAAGGCCAAATACGGGGCCGACCGCGCCGTTGTCGCAACGAATGCCGCACCAGATGCTGGCGCCACAAAACGAGCGCGCCGTCTCGCTGGTGTTGGCGTTTCCATAGAGTTTTGGACACGCGAGCACCTGCCTCGACTGTTTGAAGCGATACCAACACTCATACCGTCTCATTTCGAGCTCCGCCCCTATCAACTCAAAGCCGTCGAGGCTCTGCAAAGAGACCTCCGCGAACATGGGCGGGGCCTCCTGGTCCTAGCAACGGGCCTGGGCAAGACTGTAATTGGTGGTGAGGTAATCGCCCAACATATTCAGGCGCACCCAGTAGACGACATCCTTGTGGTTGCGCACATGAAGGATCTCGTTCAGCAACTTGAGCGTGCGTTATGGCGCCATCTGCCGAAGCAGATACGAACGCAGCTACTAACCGGGGATTCAAAGCCGGTCTCTCTGGAGGGCGTCACCTGCGCGACGGTCGAGTCCGCGCTGTCCGCAGTCTACGACGGATATCGCCCCGCTCTCATAATGGTTGACGAAACACATCATGTCGCCGAGGAGGGGCAGTTTCAGAAGTTGCTTGATTTGACATCGGATGCTGGCCAGTTCGGGGTAACGGCAACACCATGGCGAGGAGATCGGTTCGACATAAGCAGCAAGTTCGGAGAGCCGAGCTTTAAAATGGGGATTGCCGATGGCATGGCCCAGGGATACCTGGCGCAGGTTGATTATCGTCTATTTGTTGACGATATCGATTGGGACGTCGTGCGGCAAGCGAGCAAGGAGGGCTACACCCTTAAGGAACTCAACGCAAAGCTCTTTCTCCCTCAACGCGATGAAACCGTCGCGGATCACCTTTGGAACGTTTGGTCAGCAACGCGAAACCCGAGGGCGATCTTGTTCTGTCGAACAATTGAGCACGCTGAGCGTATGGCGAGTGTCCTCGCCCGATATTCGCCGGTTTGGCGCGCTACAACGTGTCTCCACAGTAAGCATGGCAAGCGCGACAGGGATGTGCTCCTGTCGCAATTCCGTCTTGGACGCGTGCCCATATTGACGGCGGTTGACATACTGAATGAGGGCGTCGACGTTCCTGACGTCAATGTACTTGCTTTTCTCCGCGTCACGCATAGCAGAAGAATCTTCGTTCAACAGTTGGGCAGGGGCCTCCGACTCCGTGAGGGGAAAGAGAAGGTTGCCGTACTCGATTTCGCCACTGACATACGTCGGGTTGCCGCTGTTCTGAACCTTCGTCGAGATCTCGAAAGCCTGCGTGGCCCGTCGGAGGTCCTCAAGCTGAGAAACACATCGGAGATCACGTTCACGAATACCGATGTCGGTTCGCTGATGGATGCGTGGATCAAGGACGCGGCTAGCCTTGAAACAGCCATGGACGAAGCGCGTCTGCAGTTTCCCGAGGTTGCACAGGTGGTGCCGCTGTGAGTAGAAAGATAACGAACGACAAGCATGTCGCGCGGGTTGTGAGGAAGCTCTATGCGGACGCACAAGCCATCGATTGGGAACATGTGACGTCTGCCGACAAGACAGCGCGCTATGCGCATTGGCTCGATGACCCACTTGTCGGCGGCCTCCTCGGCCAGTGGATGAGTCCGGAAGAGGCTCGTGTTTGGATAAAAGACGGACCGATGAAGGAATATGTTCGTGCTATCGCCGGGTTCGGTCCCTTTGCGCAGTACCTTGATGAACATCCTAGAGGACCTACTGCCATGGTGAGATTGGCTCTTGGCAAGGAATGGACACCTGTCTCCGGCACAGAGGGGGTCAAGCCGCTCCACTGTGATGCGACGAGTGGGTCCGGAACAGTCCGGCTGATCTGGGGCCCATCACGCGACTTCAAGCACCTACTTTGGGCCGCGCTTGAAGCAAGTGATCGCAACAAAAAGAAGGAAGTCAAGATCGCCGTATTCGATACAGTCGCTCACCCTACGAGTTCAGCCACGAAGGCACCCCATGAGCGTTTTTGCACTAGATGTGGCTTCGCGGTGACTCACGTTCGGCTCTAGGAGCCGAGGCCGATGGAGTTCACACCAACTTCTTCTCTCGAGCCAGGTTCCAGCCCTCGGCAAGCAGCGTCTTGCGGTTCTTCCCAAAATCGCGGCCAACATACTGATTTTGGGTCTTACCGTCCTCAAACCATCGGAGGTAAGCCCAGACGGCGCGACCGTCGTGTGGCCTCTTCAGCTCGATTGATGCGGTGGCGTAGCGTTTCTTGCCGAACTTTTTTCTTCGGCGTTCGCGCCCACCCGCAGCTTCGTCTTGTTCCTCGGCGGCTTTCATCGCCGGCACCTCTGTCCAGCCTCGCGTCCACTGCTGGCTTGAAGATTGACCATACCGCGGACGCGGGAGCGGGCGCAAACTCGATGCGGGTGGCACCGTGAAGGCGAATCCGCATCTCGACGATGCGCGCCTTGAGGTTCAGATGATTCGCCGGACTAGGCGGAGGATGCTGCGCTGGGGCCGCGCGAACTTTCGCGAATTCGTCTGGCGCCAAGAGCAGGATCCTTGGCTGGCCCTCGTGGCCGAGTTCTTCCTCCAGCGCACGAGAGCGTCGCAGATAGCGGATGTGTTCGTCGACTTCAAGGAGCGGTTTCCGACTGCAAGCTCCGTTGCTGGTGCCACCGAATCAGATGTCGGAAAGTTTTTTTCGCGCCTCGGACTCCGATGGCGTGGGCCACTGCTCATAGAAATCGCCAAGGAAGTTGCGGCACGCAATGGGCGACCACCCGACGACACCAAGAGTCTGCAAGCAATGCGAGGCATTGGGGGATATACGGCAGCAGCCTGGCTTTCTTTACATCGTGGAGTTCGCGCCGTCATTATCGACGCCAACGTTTGTCGGTGGCTGAACAGAATGACAGGTCTGCCATACAACAGAGACCCCAGGGGACTTCGCTGGGTGAACGACATGTGTGAGAGCCTGACCCCCCCGAAGGTCTTCCGAGACTATAACTACGCCGTTCTCGATTTCACGATGACCGTCTGCACTCGTAGCCGACCTGGTTGCAGTTCTTGTCCTCTACGTTCGGACTGCCTGCATTCTCGAACAGGTTCAATGCCATGAGCCTGAGCCAATGCCAGCCACCGGCGCCGCTGTTCTCCCCACACCATCTCCCGCGACACCACCCGCAACGCCCGCTCGCTGGTGGGCTCGAGGCAGAGGACCTGTTCCTGGATATCGGGGGCCAGCAGGGTCAGGTTGAGGAACTGGGTGACGCGGGCGCGGGTGAGCCCATATTGACGGGCCAGGGTGGCGCGGTCTTGAAACTCGCCGCCATCGATGGCGCGCCGAATCCGGTGCGCCATGGCGAGCATGCGAGCCACCCGAGCGGGCCGTCGGACGGTTGCGGGCGGCGGGGGCGGTGGCTCCTGGCTGAAGACCACGTCGCCGCCCTGGCGGCTTCGGAACAGGTAGCTGGTGAAGATCCGTTTGCCCTTCTTGCCGCTGTCTTCGCCCTGCCCGCCCTCGTTGGCGCCTGTGCCGCGTTCGGCAGCCGGGGTCCGCATTGCTCATGGTCTCGCCTCCTTCTCACGCCCAGGGGCCACGTCGGGCGCCTGGGCCGCCTCGTCGAGCAGGTCTTCCACGTCTTCGGTCAGGTCCACCAGCTCGGCGGACACCTTGCCGGCGACGTCGTCCACGACGACCCGCTTGACTACCGCGCCCACCAGGCGGGCCTGATTCTCGACGGTGAACACGTCCCAGACATCGTCGAAGTGAGCCAGCGCATCGGCGACCCAGCTCGCCTCCACCTCGGTCTTGCCAGCTCGTTCAGGGCGCGTTCGATCTGGTAGAGACGGGTCTCGCGGTGGGTGATCTGGGCGCCCAACTCCTCGATACGTTCTTCCAGCAACCGGTGGGCGGTGCCGTTGGCCGTGCCCAGGGTCTCCACCAGCTTGTGTCCCTCGGCCGAAAGGCTGGCGATGGCCGCCGGCAGCTTCTTGCGCTCGGTCTGCAGCTCCTCGCGGCGCTCCTGGAACTTCATCGCCAGCTCGTCGGTGATGCCCACGGTCAGGTCCAGTGGCTTTCCGAAAACCATCCTGCACTCGCCAAGCAGTTCATCTTCATCACCGGTGGCGCACTGTAGGGAGTCAAGGAAAATGAGAATGGGAAAAAATCAATGCAATCGGGCTAATT
>UWYT01000171.1 GCA_900608495.1 Olavius algarvensis spirochete endosymbiont
TCTATCCTGTTCATACGCCCAAGATAGTCGCTCTTGAAACTCATCAGGGCAATCTGATCGGCATGCAAGGCTCTCTGGCTATGGAGGGTGCGCCTCTCACGAATCACCTCGCCCATCTTCCCATACTCGAACTCATGCAGTCCGGACTCATCTCTCCTTCGAATAAGACGGCCCACACCGTTGATATTTTTCTTCGTGCTGTCGCCGTAGAAGTAGTGAACATCTTCAGACTCGGGATAGTCCCTCCTGCTAATCCGGCCAAACCCATCATAGTGATGGCGAACCACCTTCCCCTTGGCCCTGAGATTCGGATCGCTCCTCTCAATCAGGTTCCCACGCTCATCATACCTGTAGCGAACAACTCCTCTCTCAGGGGATTCCTGGGCAACTTGCAGGCCCCTCATGTCGTAGGTGAACCTGACGCTGTAATCATCCTCTCCCTGATTGCTCTGCCTCACCTCGAGCAGCTCGCCTAAGGGGTTGTACTCATAGTCCACATGGGCGAGTGTTTCGTCCATGTACTTCCTGCGAAGGTTCTCAAGTTGGCCACGAGCATTCTTGCGAGTCTCACTGATTCTGCTTAAGGGATCAGTGAGTATGCTCAAACTAGTCTCCCCATCAATCCGGTATTGATAGGTTGAATAGACATCGCCCCAGTTACTAGATGGATAGATAGTCTTAAGGGGCCTGTCCAAATCATCATAAATGGTTTGAGTGATGAAGCCCTCTTCCAGGAGAGGAGCGGTCGGCAAGCCATCGGCGGCCTGGAAGCTCGGACGACCCTCCTTAACCACGCGCCCCTTCTCATCATAGCTCACGGCTCCAGAGACATTCCAACCCAATTCCCCGCCCTCACGATCGACATGGGCGATGAAGCCAGTCTTGGCCGTGTAAATCGGACGCCCAAGTCCATCAATCTTGATGAGCGTGTACATGAGCTCTTCATCATCGGGATCGAGGGATATCTTGTTCGCGCTCCTGGCATAGAGTGAGCCATAATCGTCACTCGTATACTCATAAGCGACTGCCGGAATAGTCCCGTCATAGGGCCCAAATATCGCAGTCGGGCGGCCAAAATCATCATAGTCATGGCGCTCAGGCAACCCATTCGGATCGGTGCGGCTCCTAAGTGTCCCCTCTGCCCTGTTCCATGCCATATGGCTGCTTATCTCTTCTCCATCTGATGATTCAACATCAATGCGAGTCACAAACAAACCCGAATCATCATAGTCGTAGGATGTCCTGGTTCCCAGGGGGTCTGTTATCGAAGAGAGTGTGCCATCATCATTCCAGCTGATCCTGCTCGTGGAGCTCTCAGAATCATAGAAGATTCTAAGTGCCGTCAGTCGGCCCAGGCTGTCATAAACTCCCTCCCTGTGCCGCAGCAGATTACTATCATTATCACGCACTTTCAAGCGCGCGGGAAGCGACATCCTATAGAGATCCCTCATGTATCTGTAGCTGATGATGAGAGTCAAATCGCCATCAGTACCGGGTGGATTCTCCTCCAGCTCAGTGATATTCCCATAGCTATCATACTCATACTCCTTCTCCATCGTGATAGCATCGAGGCTGCCAGGCTCCCAGCTCTCAAAGCTCTCACTCTGAAGACGGGGGAAGCCCCAGCGGTAATCTCTTCTTGAATCACGGTAGATGATATGCTTCGGCGAACTCTGATAGCTTAGCAAATACTCGCTGCTCTGCCGCCTAAGCAGATTGTCGCTAGAGTCATATGTCTCCTGCTTCTCGAGAAGACCCTTCTCGAAAATCAGGGAGTTCTTGTAAGTACTGATGGTTTTCGAGTCATCGGCCGCTATCCGTTCAACCTCCCTGTAGCCCAGGAAAACACGCTCAAGTCGGTCATAGTAACCGCCCAGATACTCATAGCGAGTCTCGTAGGAAAGCTCGTTCCCTGAAAGGACATCATCTTCCTCATTGAGCTGGGCATGATGGGTGACGCTCTCCAGGTTCCAGCGGAAACGAGGATCGGCCACGCTCAAGCTGGAAGCCTCATAGCTAAGCTCGATTCGTCCTCCCAAGGGGGTATGGATGTTTTTCAGAAGGCCCACCTTCCCCATGATATTGCGCTTCAACTTAATATCATTGCTGAAGGTGGTTTTGAGGATATGATCGGGCAGGCCATCCCCGGTAAGATCGCGCATCAGGACGGTGGCATTCATACTG
>UWYT01000024.1 GCA_900608495.1 Olavius algarvensis spirochete endosymbiont
GGCAAAAATGCTTACCACCCCCGCAGGCGTGATTTTCCGGATGCGGTGATTGCCATGATCTGCCACATAGACATTGCCCTCTGAGTCCACAGCCACTCCGGTGGGGTAGTCAAACTGTGCTTCTGTGCCGATGCCATCCGCATGACCCCTTGTGCCAGTGCCGGCCAAGGTGCTTACCACCCCCTCCGGCGTGATTTTCCGGATGCGGTGATTGCCATGATCTACCACATAGACATTGCC
>UWYT01000015.1 GCA_900608495.1 Olavius algarvensis spirochete endosymbiont
TATTTTCCGGTTGGTTATGGGAATCAATCGATGGGGTTATAGGGTATCTGCCTACATCTGTTTGCTGACGGACGAGTATCCGCATTTCAGACTTATGGATTAGCAAATTCGGTTGGATGCAAGTTGAGCGCCTTTGGAACCGCTGGCTGCGCTCCGAAGATTATGCATTGCTGCTCGGTTCGATAGGCGTTTTTGCCGTG
>UWYT01000123.1 GCA_900608495.1 Olavius algarvensis spirochete endosymbiont
TAGAGGCTCTCAATTGGTATTCCTATGTGAGCAACAACCCCGTGAAGTATGTCGATCCGACGGGGGAAATTGCGGCCACAGTTCTTGGTGCTATTATTGGGGGAATCGGAGGTGCTACAAAGGGGCTTGTTCGAGAACTAACCGATGACCAGAGTGGTGTTAATGGTGGGCGAATTGGAGTGATGGCAGGTATTGGAATAGCAAAAGGAGTTGCCGTGGGCCTTGTTGTCGATGCGACAGCAGCTGGGGTTGCAGCAACAGTAGGAACAGGAGGAGGAGCTGCTCCTGCAGCAGTAGCAGGAGTTATAGCGGCAGGTGCAGCTGGGGCTGCAGTGGTTGGATTTGCTACAGGTGTTGCGGGAAGTGCAGGTGAACAAGCACTTTATGATGGCAAGGTTGATATGAATACGGCAATCAAAGAAGGTGCTGTAGATGCTGCCTTTTCTGCTGGCGGCGCGATTCTAGCTGGGACTGGCAAAGCAGCAAAAGCAACAGCCGGAATTTATAGTCGGTATGCCAGAAATACGCGTTCATTTGCTTGGGGCAAAGCGGCAGATAATACTCAGAAAGTGAGACGCGCTTTATCAGCATCAAGTGATGCTGCAACAGGTGCTGGAGCTGGATACGGGGTTATTGACTCAGCAGTTAATAATCAGGACGAGAATAAATAGTATTAAGGAATATACATAGATATGCTTAGATGTTACATAAATAGCAAGTTTGTTCAAATTGGATTCTTCATATTCCTTGTGTTCTTTGTCGCTTTATCTGTGAATTTCATAATTCAGGCAATTACTATGGGTGTAAACGTGGTTACTCGTGAAGGTCTGTATGCACTAATTGTTTTTCCATTGTTTTCAGTACTTATCATCTTATTCTTAGCAAGTCACATTCGGATCAGTGGGAACAAGCTTACTATCGTAGTACCATTCAGGAAAAGAGTTGTATTCAAAGATGATATCAAAGAGTATATTTATACTGGTCGATCGGGGGCAAAGGGTTATTATTTTACACTAATACTAAACTCAGGTAAAAAGTTCCATTTTTCTGTCGGCTCAAGAAAATGTAAAGACTATGTACTAGAGTTCATACCAACAAAGTCCCGCCCTCTCTGCGCCAGCGCGAAGCCCTCTTCAGCAAAGCCACAAAAAAACTAAGATAAACAACAAATATCACAAAGAAGTACATTTGAATACAGGCCAAGAAGCACATGAAAGATAACATGCTAAACGTGGCCGTCAAGAAGGTGGAAGGCGCCGCCGCCTAGGCCTTTGGGCTTAGCCTAACCCACCCACACGGGACCCCAAATCCCAAAATCCGCGCATTTTCTTCTTGACCATGTTTTCGTGTCCCAAGCCGCTCCCACCTGCGTTGGCCCCTTGGCAGGCCCGCCCTTAGGCCGTCCATGGCCATAAGGCTAAACAGAACACGCCTTATT
>UWYT01000011.1 GCA_900608495.1 Olavius algarvensis spirochete endosymbiont
GCATGGGGCCCAATATTACTTTCATGAAGTCCCGCAGCGTTAAAGGTAACTGCATAGATGTCCTTCTTTGAACCGGCATAGGCTGCAAGGGCTCCTCCCAGGGAGGAGCCTGTCAGCATCAGATCGGACAAATCAAGACCTCCTTTATTCATCAAAGCATCAACGAGTTCAAGAACCTCATCAAATTGCCCCTCAGTACTCCCCGATATGGCCTGTTCGGTAGCGGCATTCCAATCCTCAGCCGAGAATGGATTTAACCCCTCAAAGCCTAAAACATAGCTTCCATCTTCGGCCTGGAATAGCCGGGAGTTGAAACCAGTCTCATCATTACTGAAAACAGCTTTTGGAAACTGATCTGTTACATCTTTTAGATCGCCAGAGCCTGAACCACGAAAAGCTCTAGCATAGCCAGCTAATTCTGCAGGGTCCTCTTCCAAAAGCCCCGCCGGGTCCACATACTTCACTGGGTTGTTGCTCACATAGGCATACCAGTTGGTAGCCTCGATGACAGAATAGCCTACTCTGTTGGGATTAATCAATCCAAACCCGGCAGGGTCCGGGCTTATCCATCGGGAGGTGGC
>UWYT01000039.1 GCA_900608495.1 Olavius algarvensis spirochete endosymbiont
GTGGTAAGCACCTTTGCCGGAACAGGCACAAGGGGTCATGCGGATGGCACCGCCAACAAGGCACAGTTTAACTACCCCTCCGGAGTGGCTATGGACTCAAGAGGCAATGTCTATGTGGCAGATGCACGCAACAACCGCATCCGGAAAATCACGCCGGCAGATAAATAGAAGATAGAATGATAAGCACCTTTGCCGGCAGTGACGCGCGGGGTTTTGAGAATGGCATCGGCACCACGGCACAGTTTACCTACCCCTACGGAGTGGCTGTGGACTCATCCGGCAATGTCTATGTGGCAGATAG
>UWYT01000028.1 GCA_900608495.1 Olavius algarvensis spirochete endosymbiont
CACTAGAATGAGTTGTCAAATCATAATTGCAGATCCTGCACTTTTTCGGCGGACCTAGCTTAAATGCCCATTTCAAGTTCTTTGAGGCAAACGTCTCAATTGGAGACGGCATAAGACTTTCATTGCACTTGGGACATTTGATATTTATTAGCTTTAATATGACAAAGAACCACCACATAAGAAGAGATATCATTGCTAGACAAGACTCAGAAGAATTTTTCCCCCAATCTAACCCAATGAAGAGAAAAACGATACTGAATCCCCCTAGAAGAAAAATCACATATTGCCATAAAAGAAATTTCCTCCGCAGATTTTTCATTTCCAATCAACCTCCGCTTCATAATCAAAAAGGAATT
>UWYT01000303.1 GCA_900608495.1 Olavius algarvensis spirochete endosymbiont
CGGATGGCGCCGGCACAGAAGCACAGTTTTACTACCCCTTCGGAGTGGTTGTGGACTCATCCGGCAATATCTATGTGGCAGATCAAGTCAACCACCGCATCCGGAAAATAGAGTACAAGGTGCCTTGGGCAGCGGCGCAATAACGAGGCGCCTCATGTTAAATATGGTATCTTTCAGAACTGCCCCTTGATGCGAAGGCCGGAGTGGATTATCGCTTTGAAAGTAGATGCTGAGTTTGAGAAAACTTCTGAATCCCCGGTGAACCGGGGTGAATCAGGTTATAATAGTGCTCTAAACTACAATCAACTTATTAGATTAGAGAGGAATTGTGAATAGGATGTCCAGTATCCCGGTTTTGCCTATCGTGAGATAGTGAGGGGATGGTCTCCGCATGTTTGTGCTTTTGAGTGTGAGGGTGGTTATGTGCAATTTTCGTGAAGTTTTTATGGTTTAGCTGATAACCTGGTGCCCGGATCATGGTTAGCAAACTGGGCCAATTGTGGGCATATCCCACCGGCAATATGTTACCTCTCCCAAATTCGTTCTATATATCGCCGAAAATGCGCGTAGCAAAATCCCAGTGCTCGATCCGGACCGGGGTGGTCGTAGTGCGCCGTCATCGCGAAGCTCCTGTGCTCGGTAAATGCCGTAGGATATTATCCGTATGCCGTCCGCCCTGGGCGGACATCGAGTCTCCGTCCCATAGACTCCCTCCTCTTGCAATATTTCGCGCATTCGGATGTTGTAGGCGTGCCTCAGAACATGCGGAGTGAATCCTGCTTTTTGTCGCCGTAGAGCGCGGGGCAGTTGGAACCGTATTGCAGGCATAGGGTCCGCCAGATGCTGCGCGAAATAACAGGCCTTTACCCGCTCGCCTCGCACGTGCTCCAATAATCGCATGGTACGATGGGGAATGAGGACCGCGCGAAAACTGCCGGCTGTGGGGGTGCTTATTTCACCGCCTTTGTTATATGTGGCGATAACCTTAAGCCCCCGAATTCCCAGCTGATGGCGTTGATTACTATAGCCCTTGCCCCACTTGTCCGCAGCCCGCATGCGTACAGCATAGACAGCATTATACCGGCATCCGTCGCCGCGCCCCATATGCTCCGCATCTCGTCGAGAGCCTCCGGAAATAATGTTCGAATCTGTTCCATTGTGGGGATTGCTTTTTCCCCGTATGTAACTGTCGGCGGCTTGAGATGCTGGCGGGGGTCAAAGTAGATTAACCTCCCGCGATGGGCATCACTTGAGGATAATCATTAGTGTCCTATAGATATGCTCCTTTGTCCGCGACGCATAATCTGGATCGTACAACCAGCGCAATATATGAGGCGGGTGCAGCGACTCGAGTCTGATGTCTCCAAATCCGGGCAAAATATGATTATGGAGATCGCCAAAGTGATGTTCCCTGGTGCTAACGAGTATAGCCCTGCCTCCTCATTTGGCATTTTTCCTGGTTCACCAGGGGCAAGCCTCGCGAAAATAAGGCATGGCAAAAGAGCGCAATGTAATATCACCCCGGTGAACACTCTCGATCATCCTGTAGGTCTCCATCCACTCCACGCAGCGGTGTGCGATCGCTTGCCTGTAGAAATGAAATGGCGATCAGTCAGCCGCTTGTAATACCAATATTTCCTGCGTTTTTCGAGTCGATACGGTAGCGGACGCCTACCCACATAGACGCCAATTCTCGATAAAAACCATAATTAACAGCATAGCAGCTGATCTTATTTTGGTTGTCAAGAGCCTATATTTCCTTGTGAGACAAATATTTATCTAAAGTCGACTAAAACATCTATACTGCCGATCCCTCGGATTTGTGCGGCTGTTATGCCTGCTTCGTTCTTTGAGATTATACTGGGCTGCACAGGGTTTATGGGTTTGATTAAAAAACTTTTCAGTCCCATCGTTATAGACCCTACCATTTTATAGTGCTACCCATCTTCGTTAAATTCTCAGCGAAAGTTTTCTATGATTTGAGGCATTGAAGTCATATACGTCGTCATAGGATTTTAGGGTGCCGAAGAAGTATCATCATCATCTTCTTCTCACGATACTTAGAGTCCCCTGAAGACGTAGTGTTATATCTCCTGGCAACAGGGTGCCAGTATTGAATGACATGAATGAGTCTATTTTTTTTGTTCCAGGAACACCTGCTTTGATAGCGTCAATAACTTCCGGAAAATCGAA
>UWYT01000208.1 GCA_900608495.1 Olavius algarvensis spirochete endosymbiont
AGATAGATTTATTATCAGAAAGGTGGAATTATATGAAATCCTTTGCATTATTTCTTTTCGGTTTAGCGGCAGCGGCTATTGTTATCGGCTGCAAAAACCCATCTTCGGGTTCGGATACAGACACTACACCATATACGGTTACCTACAATCTAAATGGCGGGACCGGTGCTACTGCTCCGACAGATGCCAATACTTATACTGTTGCCCAAGAGGTGACGGCTGCAGCGAAGCCTGGGGGACTTACGGCTCCTCCTGGGACTCCGCTCAACCATAGATTTATTTATTGGAACACTAAGGCCGATGGAAGTGGCACTAATGTTGCGGTAGGTACTGGAACCATACCTATGCCCAGTGGTGGTTTGACGCTCTATGCCAAATGG
>UWYT01000144.1 GCA_900608495.1 Olavius algarvensis spirochete endosymbiont
GAAGTCCATCTCCGGTGATATCCATCAGCATCTCGGTGGTTTTATCCACGCTGCCGCCGAAATTGCCGCTGCCGGAGATAGTGAAATTTGAGTTGCCCTTTGTTGTTTCTGATGTTGTTTTTGATGTTGTTTTCGTGCTCGAGAGTCCCACTCCACCCGAAAGACTGCCCGAACTGGAAAAACGCATGCTATTTTCGGGAAAATTGAAGCTGTTTATCGAGCTTGGCT
>UWYT01000297.1 GCA_900608495.1 Olavius algarvensis spirochete endosymbiont
AGTAGGCCTCCTGCCTACAAAAAATAAGGGAGTATTCTGTTCACCTGCCTCGGGCCGGATGGGTGGCCGGAGAGCTTTGGGCTTGAGCCAAGTGGAGGAATGCGCAAGGGCTACTTAGTCATCGAGGCTCTTAACTGGTATGCCTATGTGAGCAACAACCCAGTAAGGTATGCCGACCCGACGGGACTGAGTGAGGTTGAAGATGCTCGAGGTCGTGTTACGCACCCTCCTTTGACATTAGAACCTCCAGAACCAGAACCTCCAAAACCCGATGGTTACAATGTTTATTCCATTTCTGATGGTATATATA
>UWYT01000060.1 GCA_900608495.1 Olavius algarvensis spirochete endosymbiont
ATCAAGGTTGTATCTCTTTTGCTAAGAATAGCTTTCAAAGTCGCATCATCCATATTTTCACTCCAAGCGGAATAAATTATCATAAGCATAACGCAGCAAAACAGCACACGTTTTCTAATCATTTTGTTGTTCCTCCTTTCATTTTCATTTTGTAGTCCTCTTATTTGAAGTCGATCCCTGAGTCCCAACTGGCCCATGACTATCGAGACAATCTCTACGCTGAGGCTCACCAAGTTCCTTAGCAATCGAAGTCTCAGTATATCTTAGATTTTCGTTCTCAACTCCTAATACTTACTTGTCGATCATGAAAATCTAGACCTCCAGCCTCCCTCAAGGCTTGGGGGCTCGGGGATGCCCTCACCTGGACTGGCTGCCTCCAGATTCTTGATGGAGTTCAAATCAAACTCAACAGACTCAGGCCCTTGAGGCAGCGTCAAGGTTGAATTGATCATATCGGTGAAAAGAGTGCTCAGGCTGTGAACTACTCCACGCTCCTCATCTATGCCAATACGCTCAAG
>UWYT01000149.1 GCA_900608495.1 Olavius algarvensis spirochete endosymbiont
CCACCCGAGAGCATCGCATGCCGCAGGCTGAACAAGGAGCTACTCTGCGACTTCTATTACAGCGATCCTGGATTAGAAGAATTCCAGATCAATTTCTTTTTAGGCAAAGCCCAAGTGAGCCTGCTTAGCTTTCGCCGCAGCTATGGCGAGCTTGCAAGCCAGGTGAGCAAGATTAAGAGAGAGTACAAGAAGAAGAGCGGCGCGGCCTTCTCTGCTTCAACCCCTCTTGAGACGGCGGACTTCACAGGGAGGCCCAGGTGAAAGTCATCGCCATGTGCAACCAGAAGGGCGGAGTGGGCAAGACCACCCTCACCCGGGAGCTTGGCTGCTACCTTGCCTATGCCGGTGAGAAGGTACTCCTAATCGACGCCGACGGCCAGGCCAATCTCACCAAGAGCTTCTTCGATGATGAACCTGCTTGCGGCCTCTATGAGGCCATATTGGAGGGTCCAGGCAGCCCTGTCACCCTAACTCCAGTGAGGGAGAATCTGAAGCTTCTCTCCGGTTCCATCCGGCTCTCCCTGCTGGAACGGCAGCTGGCAGGTGAAATCGACGGCTATCTCAAACTGAAGAGACTCCTGGTGAGCGAAGAGTTCATGAGGGCCTGCGCTCATGGGAGTTCCCAGGCTGATGACTCCCGGGCCGGCGGATCTGATCTTATCATCATAGACACCCCGCCATCGCTTGGCATCCTCACCGGCAACGCCCTGGCCGCGGCCGACCTGCTTCTAATCCCCATCTCCCCCGCCCAGTACTCCCTCCAGGGCACAAGCGATCTATTGGAAACCATGGAGAAGATGAGAAAGACCCTCAACCCCCGCCTCGCCCCCCTGGGCGTCATAGTCAACGCCTACAGCACCATCACCCTCATAAGCCGTGAGCTTGTGGGTGAGCTCCGAGGAGTCTTTGGTGAGCTCTGCTTCCAGGAAGAACTTGGCCGTTCAGTGAGGTTTGAAGAGGCCATAGCGGAGAAGAAGGGTTTGGTTGACCTTGCCGGCGCCAACTGGAGTAAGAGCCGTGAGGAAGTAGTAGCCCTGGGTGAAGCCGTGATGATGAGGCTGGGAGCCCGGGCTTGTGAGAGCATATCATGAGGGCCCGTCTTAAAGGCCGCTCCCCCCTGGCGAAGGGAGTAGGGTTCTTAGAAGAGTTCAGCAAGAATGAAGTGAAGGGTAAGGTGGACATCGTTGCCCTTTTTGCCTCCTTCGGAGTCCGGCTGGAGAAGAAGGGCTCCTCCTGGATGGGGAGGTGCCCCTTCCACGAGGATAAGAAGCCTTCACTTAGCGTGGATAACTCCAAGGGCCTCTATCACTGCTTTGGCTGTGGTGAGAGCGGTGATGTGTTCGACCTTGTTATGAGGTTCCGGGCCTTAAGCTTTTCTGAGGCCTTGAGCTTTCTAAAAGACTTTGCCCCCACCGGCACCAGTACCACCGGCACCATCAGCGGAGACCTCGAACCTCAACAGCAGGCCTCAAGACCAACCTCCCCAAGAGAAGCTCATAAACCCGAGCCGCTCTTTGAGTCTCAGAGCTTGTCCTTTATCAAGGATGTTATAGCTTTCTACCGGAGGGATCTGGAGTCATCCAAAGAGGCTAGGGCTTATCTTCAAGGCCGAGGCCTAATGCCGGAGATACTTGGACGCCTGGAAGTAGGCTTCGCATCGGGGGAGCTCGAGGATAGGATTGGAAAGGAGCAGCGTGCGGCCCTTATGAGAATGGGCATCCTGAACGCCAAGGGGAAGGAACATTTTGCAGGCTGCATCACCATCCCCCTTTGGAACCTCCAAGGTGAGGTGGTAAGCCTCTATGGCCGCAGGGTATGAGAATAGGAGCCCCCTTCACCTCTACATGATGGGCCCTCACCGGGGTTTACTGAATCCCAGGGCTTATGTGAGTCTATCCGGAGAGGATGATACTGACAGAGAGCATACTGGACGCTCTTAGCCTGATGGCCATTGGCTTTCAGAACCTGGATGCGCTCTATGGCACAAACGGCCTGAGTGAAACCCATATCCAGGCCCTAAAGGAAGCTGGGACAAGGGAAGTCATCCTGGCCTTGGATAACGATGACGCAGGCAGAAGGGGAGCTATCAAGATAGCGGAAAGGCTTAGGAAAGAGGCCATAGTGAGCCGCAGTATCTTTCCTCCCTGCAAAGACTGGAATGAATATCTGGTAAGCAAGGGATCAGTGGAAGAAAAGAAGGCACATATAGAAGGCCTCATTCAAGAGGCCTCCCTGATGAGCGTCACTTCCTCCACCCTCACCTTCAGCTACAGGAATGGCCGCTGCCACGTGAAATCTGATGAGCTAAGCTACCAAATCGTGAAGACGAATGATAGCTCCTCTTTCAGAGTGAACATTCGAGTCTCCCTGAACACCCCTTCCGATGGAAACCTCATCAATGTAGAGAGCACCGACTCTGAATCCATCGAGCCTCGGCAAGGAGGGCGCCGCCTCATTGACAATGTGGATCTTTTCTCCGCCAGAAGCCGCTCCCTATTCACAAGCCGGCTCATCCGGAGGCTCTCCGAAACACTGGAGCCGGCCAAGATAGAGAGGGAGTTAATAGACATTTTGGAATACTTGGAGAGCCGGAGGGATGAAGATGCGAAGAGAGAGAGCTTGCCTGAGGGTCCTCCACTTCTTAGCGCCCGGGAAGAGGCGGAAGGATTTGATCTTCTAAGAGATCCGGCTCTCTTTCGCCGCATCGAAGAAGATTTGGAAGAGCTAGGGTATGTGGGAGAGGGAGTAAACAAGCGCCTCATGTACCTTTCGGCATCCAGCCGCAAGATGGAGAGCCCCATCTCCATCATAGTCATGAGCCAGTCGGCAAGCGGCAAGAGCTTTCTAATCGATACGGTGAGGAGGCTCATGCCACCCGAAGATGTGCTTAGCCTAACCAGCCTCTCAGATCAGGCCCTGAACTACATGGAAGATGAGGCCCTGATAGGCAAGTTCCTAACCCTGGGCGAGTCAGTCCACACCGAGGCGGTGGAGTATCAGCTAAGGGAGATGCTATCTAGTGGAGAGCTAAGCCGTCTGGTTGTTACCAAGGATGAGAAGAGCGGCAGGATGGTGAGCCATATGGTTAGGAAGAAGGTGAGAGTTGCCATGGTGGTGAGCACCACAGAGAGCCGGATTAACGAGGAGAACGCCTCCCGATCCTTTCTCATCTCCACCGATGAGAGCCAGAAGCAAACAGAGGCCATCCATAGACGGCAGAGGGAGAAGTACTCCTTTGAAGCTTATAAGAAGAGGGAAGAGAGAGTTCCCGCCATCATAGCCCGCCACCAGGCGGCCCAGAGGCTCCTGAAGCCCAGAATGATAGTGAACCCCTTTGCCGGCCTCCTATCCTTCCCCTCATCCC
>UWYT01000241.1 GCA_900608495.1 Olavius algarvensis spirochete endosymbiont
CGGATGCGACTGTTGCCAGTATCTGCCACATAGACATTGCCGGATGAATCCACAGTCACTCCGTGGGGATAGTTAAACTGTGCTTCTGTGCCGGCGCCATTCGCAAAACCCCGCGCGTCACTGCCGGCAAATGTGCTTACCAACCCCTCCGGCGTGATCTTCCGGATGCGGCTGTTCTCAGTATCCGCCACATAGACATTGCCGGATGAATCCACAGCCACGCCGAAGGGGTGGTTAAACTGTGCTTCTGTGCCGGTACCATTCGCAAAACCCCGCGCGTCACTGCCGGCAAAGGTGCTTACCACCCCCCCCCCGGCGTAATCTTCCG
>UWYT01000047.1 GCA_900608495.1 Olavius algarvensis spirochete endosymbiont
GTGCACTCACTTCGCCATAGCTGTGCCCGCCACCTGCTTGCGGGAGGCGCCCACCTGCGCTACGTGCAGGAACTACTGGGTCATCGCTCCGTGTCATCTACCTCCGTGTACACGGAGGCCAGGGAGGAGAATCTGATGCGCTATTACAGGCAGTATCACCCCAGGGAGAACCACTGGTATGTGGAGGTGGATGATGAGTATCTTCGCAGGGTGGGAGCCCTGGAAGCCCAGATGAAGAGTCTTCTCTCTTCCCGTACTGGAAAGGTGAGGATAAAATGAGTTAAACTGGTAGGAATAGTATAGGCATCAGGCAGTGATTATCCAGGTAGGAGATAATTTATTGTGTTAAAAGGAATT
>UWYT01000001.1 GCA_900608495.1 Olavius algarvensis spirochete endosymbiont
TATCGAATTTTGCCATAAAAGCTTCGTGTTGTTCTTGGGTATAGTCATCGTCGAGTGGATATTTTTCACCATTAAGCTGTGCAAACCAGGCTTCGGCCTCTTTGTCTACGGGTTCTCTTTCGGCCTTCCTCATAAGAGCCTTGAACCTCGCAAACCAGGCATCATCGTCGCCCGGCTCTGGATACCCAGGCTCTCCGGGTTCCGGGATATAGGGGTTGTCGCCTTCGTATGGCTGGTCCTTGAGAAAGGCACCGGACCAGGAGACTGAGTACGAGCCGCCCGGGATATAGGGGGAGTTCTCTTCGTATAGAAAAGATTCGGTTTCGATAACTCCAAAGCTTTCGTTGGAACCGAACATGCCAATAGAGGCAAAATCATCATCAACAAGTTTCATATCAAACCTCCGATATAGTCCTATGATTCTATTAATCCATCCTTAAGCTACTTGGTGTTACTTGCGAGTCTACATTCCAAGCCCGCCTATAGTCTATCCCTGTTTGCCAATAATCCTCTCAAGCTTCTCCAGCAATGTCGACTTCCCAAGATACACCCTTGCACTCACCGACGTTCCCACTAGCTTATCCCAGTCCCGGACCATATCCTCCAGTTCATCGATATCAATTTGTATTGTTCCTATGAACTCCTGATTCTGCGCCGAAGCCGAAATGCCCGTCAAAGTCCCACCGATGAAATCAACCTGGCTCTTGGGATACGCCGTAAGGGAAACCTTCGCATGCTCACCCACCTCGACATTGCGAACCTTCCTCTCAGGTATAACCACCTTTGCAATCAAATAATTCGCAGTGGTGATATAGCCAACCAGATTTCCCTTCTTGATATACAAACCAGGCACCGGCCGTATGGAGAAGAAATTAACCGACTCTGGATCTCTATAGATAGTTTCCACCAGAACAAGAGTTCCAGAGAGCGGAGAGCGAAGCACAAGGTCTTCAATAAGCTTCTGCTGGCGGGCTATCTGCAAGCGGGTTAACAGTATGTTGTTCTCAACCGTGGATAGCTCTCTCTGCAGAGTAATCTGGGAACGAATAAGATTCATCTTTTCCTGCTCCCTCTGATAGCCCCTGTCTATGTAATCAATCTCGGTGAGCGAATTATTCTCAAAGAGCTTCCCATCCTGCATCGTCTTTAGATTCGAGTGAGCTCTAATCGTCTCTATTTGCTCATCTTGCAAGCGCTGCTGCTCCAGAAGATTCTCCTTGTCCTGCTCATAGCCTCTAGCTTCCAAAGTCAAAGTCATCAGCGCATTCTCTTCGAGTTTGCTATCAAGTTGCAGCAGCACATCGCCCTCATCCACATAACGGCCTTCCTCAATCCCGCTGTACTCAATAGTCCCGTCTGTGGGTGCAAAAAGAGGTAGCACCGTATTGGGCTCAATCTTCCCCTGGCAGGAGATATAGTCCGAACTTCTCAAAAACAAGGCAATAACAGCAATGCTCACCAAGAGAAACGAAATCGGCATTATGATCCATTTGGAAGGTTTATATGGCGATCTTTTCCTATCCATACATATAACCCTGGGTTTCAAAAAGCTGTTTGTACAATCCCTTTTGATTTACAAGTTCCTCACACCTGCCCTCCTGCATCAGATGTCCCTTTTGGAAAACGAGTATCTTATCCGCATTGGCTATCGTGTTTAGCCTATGGGCGATGGTTATCGTTGTCCTCCCCTGTCGCAGTCTCTCCAATGCCTGCTGAATCATATGTTCGCTTTCCATGTCCTGTCTGTTGGTGGCCTCATCGAGGATAACAATCGACGGATTGCGCAAGAAAAGCCTGGCTATAGTCAATCTCTGACGCTCTCCTCCCGATAATTTGCTCGAACCACCGCATATATACTCCAACTTCCCCGGAAGCCTTCTAACGAATTCCACCGCATTGGCCCTGGTTAAGGCCTCCCAAATCTCATTTTCGTTCTTCACCGAAGTCCCGATTGTAAGATTCTCCCTGATGGAAGCCTGAAACAGGAAAGTCTCCTGAAGCACAACCGCCATCGATTGACGCAGCTGATTCACATCGTATTCCCCAATAGGCCTACCCCCTATCAGAAGGCTGCCTTCATTCAATTCCAGATATCCCAGTAAAAGATTCATTATGGTGGTTTTTCCCGCCCCAG
>UWYT01000118.1 GCA_900608495.1 Olavius algarvensis spirochete endosymbiont
TGCTTTCCGAGTCGGAGGAGCCTGGGGAGGAAGCAGGAGGGAGCGGCCTCGATCTCCGGCGCTATCTGGTTAGGGAAGGTGGAGCCTGGAAGGTAGTAGATAGGGATGATTCAGAGAGTCAAGTAAGGGAGCTTGACTCAACGGTTAGCGAAAAGAGCGGGAGCGGGGATTTGACAATCAGCGCAACCTTGGGCAGGTTCACATATGATTATCTGCTTTCGGAATTTCACACTAAGATTGACAGCTTTGATGAGTCTGTGTACAAGAGAGTACTAGGCAGTCTTTTTGTTA
>UWYT01000192.1 GCA_900608495.1 Olavius algarvensis spirochete endosymbiont
CCAAATCACATCGAGAAATCCATCCCCATTCACATCCATGGACATCCTCTTTGTCTCATTCGAGTTCCTCATGTAGTGTAAAAGATCCAAAAGCCCAGTTCCCGATGGGGATGTTAATATTGATATTCCCACCCAAATTCATTCCACTGCTTGAGCTTTTCGATATGGGCCCTCCATACCCGCTCAATCGAATGTTGCCCCCGCTGGAGGCATTGAATCCAGGATTGTAACCTCGAAGATTCGATCCATCCCTCCACACAAGTTCCGCCACTCCATCCCCGTTGATATCCATCACGCTGCTCAAAACTCGGGATGTTCCTGCTGAAAAACCGAATGACCCGGTTAAGCCCAGATTTATACCTGATGACCCAACATATCCGCCAATCTGACCGTTGCCGCTGAAGTTAAGCGAATCATTGCCGCTTAAACCATACTTCCAAATACCTCTCGACGTGGAACTCTCAACACCACCAAAACCACGGTAGCCTCTGGTATCCCCAGAACCAGTCTTCCCCAGTCCGAAATAATCAAAGCGGTAGCGATAGAATTCCTCCCCATCCCGGCCCTCCAAATACGAATCAAGAACACTCTGGCCAAACTCGTTCAACCGATAGTAAAAATCATACTCCCGAACAGCATCTCCAAAACTGCTAATCTCTACCTTATCCAAACGACGCGATGTCTTCGAGGGAAAGCCCCCTCGACCGTCTATGCGCTTATCCGGCCTCTTGTTATCAGCAAGACTAAGATACTCGCCGGAAGCAGTGTTATATCCCAAAAGCCTGGCCGCTTCGCTGTTTAGAACATGCTCAGGCTCATCGTAAGTGAATGTAATCGTAGACTTCCCATCCTCAAAGGCGTCTGCAGAAATCCGACCGCTGTAGTCTATAGATGATATGTAGGTGTTCCTATCCTCATCATCATACTCATAGCGATAGTCCACGGTATTCCCATCAACATCTTTGATGCGAGTCAAATGCCAGCGATAGACGCCCTTCGAAATATCGGACTCACCACGACCAGGGCCAAGCCAGCCTCCTTCTCCCCCAAAATCCTCTTC